>CAVBPN010000247.1:11922-29408 GCA_963597235.1 bacterium | reverse complement strand
ACCGGAGAGATTTCCAAAATTCTGGATCGCAATGCGTCCAGTATTCGCTCCGACCTTCATCGAGGACGTGAAAAACTGAAATCCATTTTAAAGGAGGCATATGATTTTGAATAATTCTTATCACGAGATTATGGATAAAATTACTGTAACACCTGAAATGCGACAAAAACTCCTCTCTGATATGCCCGAAAAAATTTCGCGCAGAAAAAAAAGGCAACGCATGAATAAAATCATTCGCTATGCTTCTTTTGCCGCCTGCATTACACTTATTCTTACTGCAGTTCTGACTTTTTCAGGTATCGTGACACATGATTCTTCTTCACCAGACAAACAGGAGAATGATCTGACGCAGGCAGTCAATGGAATCGAAGAATGTGCTTCTTTAGATGAACTTGCAGCAAAAGTAAACTTTACTGTTACGGAATTAAAAGAGCTTCCATTTACCACTGAACAGATAAGCTATTTATCCTTCTGGAACACTCTGGCAGAAATCGACTATGACGGATCCGATAACTCCATCACCTTCCGCACCTCCAAAGAAAAAGAAGACAATTCCGGAGATTATAATGTCTATGAAACAAATGAAACCGTCACCATAAATGGAATCTCTGTTACATTAAAAGGAAATAATCAGACCTATTCCCTTGCAATATGGCAGAATGGAGAGTACTCCTACTCCATCTCACTGAAAAAAGGAATTTCCAAAGAAGACCTTACCACACTGTTGAAAGCGAATATATAACGGAAGGAGTATTCTCACAGGTACAACGCTTTACTCGCACTTCACACTGTTCCTAATTTCACTACCCTCCCGCCCTCCACCACACTACCCAAAATAAAGTCCGGTGAGGCCGGAACAAATTAATAAACTCCAGCCAGGAAAGACTGCCACCTGTGATTATCCTCTGTATCTGTCTCGCCTGAAGAACTTCGTACAGATATCGGATTATACAGGATTTTGTGTTGATACAGAAAATGCTGCTGTTTGAGCGTTTACGCGAGTTCAGCTCTTTTCTGTATCGCTTTTAGCAAAATTCTTGTATATCCTGATATCTCAGAAGTTCTGAACTGAGACAAGTACAGAGGATAACTCACAGAGAGCAATTCCCTGTCTGGAGTTTAATTATCTATTTCCCGCTCACCGGGAATTCTTTATTTAATTGCATCTTTCATCGACTTCACATACTCTTTGATATACGCCACGCAATCTGCCCCATGCGTCTCGCAAAGCTTCACAATCGCAGATCCTACAATAACACCATCAGCCTGCTCCGCCATCTTCTTCGCCTGTTCCGGCGTAGAAATTCCGAAACCTACAGCACATGGAATATCCTTCTGTGCTTTAACGAGTTTTACCATAGCTCCGATATCAGTCGTGATCTGGCTTCGCATACCGGTAACTCCAAGAGAAGATACACAGTAAACAAATCCTTCTGCCTCTTTTGCGATCGTGGAAATTCTCTCGTGTGAAGTCGGTGCGATCAGAGAAATCAGGTCCAATCCATATTTATCTGCAACGGATGCAAACTCTTCTTTTTCTTCAAATGGGACATCCGGAAGGATCATTCCATCCATTCCCACCTCTGCTGCTCTCTTGCAGAAACGTTCGATTCCATAAGAAAAAACAACGTTCGCATAGGTCATAAATACCATCGGGATAGAAGAATTTTTGCGGATTTTTTCTACCATATCAAAGACTTTATCTGTGGTAACTCCGCCGGATAATGCACGCAGGTTTGCCCCCTGGATAACCGGTCCTTCTGCTGTCGGATCAGAAAATGGAATACCAAGCTCGATCAGGTCTGCCCCTGCTTCTTCCATGGCATAAACGATTTTTTCGGTAACATCAAGGGATGGATCCCCGCAGGTAACAAATGGGATAAATGCTTTTCCCTTCGCAAATGCTTCTGTAATTCTCTTATTCATGGATATCCTCCCCTCTGTAACGTGCGATTGCTGCACAGTCCTTATCTCCTCGTCCGGAAATGGTGATAACTACGATCTGGTCTTTTCTCATCTGTGGTACGATCTTTCTTGCGTAAGCCACTGCATGAGCACTCTCGATTGCCGGAATAATGCCCTCTGTTTTTGACAGATATTCGAATGCATCTACCGCTTCATCGTCTGTTACCGGCACATATTCTGCACGTCCGATGTCATAGAGATGTGCATGTTCCGGTCCGACACCCGGGTAATCCAGACCTGCAGAAATGGAATAAACCGGTGCGATCTGACCATATTCATCCTGGCAGAAATAGGACTTCATACCGTGGAAAATACCAGGTTTTCCGGTTGCGATCGTCGCTGCTGTCTCTGCAGTATTGACACCGCGTCCTGCCGCCTCACAGCCGATAAGACGAACTCCCTCATCCTCAATAAAGTTGTAGAAAGTTCCAATCGCATTGGAGCCACCGCCTACACAGGCAAGCACAGCATCCGGAAGTTTTCCCTCTTTTTCAAGGATCTGCTCTTTAATTTCTTTAGAAATAACTGCCTGAAAATCACGAACGATCGTCGGGAACGGGTGCGGTCCCATGACAGATCCAAGGACATAATGTGTATCAGAAATACGGTTTGTCCACTCTCTCATCGTCTCGGAAACAGCATCTTTCAGGGTTGCTGTTCCTGATGTAACCGCATGTACTTTTGCTCCCAGAAGGCGCATTCTGTATACGTTTAATGCCTGACGTTCGGTGTCTTCTTTACCCATGAAGACTTCACATTCCATACCCATAAGAGCTGCTGCTGTTGCGGTTGCAACACCGTGCTGTCCGGCTCCTGTCTCTGCGATGACACGTGTTTTTCCCATCTTTTTGGCAAGTAAAACCTGTCCCAGAACGTTGTTGATCTTGTGTGCTCCTGTATGGTTCAGATCCTCACGTTTCAGATAAACTTTGGCTCCGCCGAGGTCTTCTGTCATGTGTGCCGCATAGTACAGACGTGACGGACGGCCTGCATAATTGTTCAGTAAATCCGTCAGTTCACGGTTGAATTCCGGGTCGTCTTTGTAATGATTGTACGCTTCTTCCAGTTCCAAAACTGCATTCATCAGTGTTTCCGGAATGTATTGTCCTCCATGTATTCCAAATCTTCCTTTTGACATTTATTTCCTCCTCTGTGTTTTCTTTCAAAACATCTTGTTTCTCTACTGTTTATTCTCCAATTCTGCTCTTCGCACGATATCCACAACCTGCCGGATCTTCACCGGATCTTTCCACTTTTCTGTCTCCACACTGCTGCTTAAGTCCACCGCATATGGATGGATTTCCCGGATCGCCTGTTCCAGATTGGCGGCTCCGATCCCTCCTGCGAGGAAAAACGGTCTCCGGATCTCCGGGATCAAAGACCAATCAAAGGTCTTTCCGGTTCCTCCGCCGCCCTGATCCAGAAGGATATAATCTGCCGGGCTTTGCAGTGCTTTTTTGATATCTTCGGCTGTTTTTATGGAAAATGCCTTGATGATCGGCTTGTCTGTGTATGTTTTTAATTCTCTGATACAGGCCTCATCTTCCTGTCCGTGAAGCTGTGCAATTGCAAGTATTCCATCATCCAGAAGTTCTCTTACCAACTCCATCGGCGCATTCACAAACACCCCGACCGGCTGAATCTCCGGGATCAGATCTTTCACCAGATTTCTCACTTCCTCTGCCGTCACACTACGGAAACTTTTTGGAAATTCTATGATAAATCCACAGTAATCCGGTTTTGCTTCATTGACTGCAAGGATGTCTTCCCTGCGCCTGAGCCCACATATTTTTATCTTAGTCTTTATATGATTTTGCACGCTCATTACCTGTTTTTTCTGTGCTCTATTCTTCTGTCAACGGTGCTCCATTTAATTCTTCCAGTGCTGCTTTTTTGTCCGGGCTTCGCATCAGTGTTTCTCCGATCAGCACGGCTTCGATCTTGTTATCATGCAGTCTCCGGATATCCTCTGAGGTGCGGATACCGCTCTCTGAAACAAAGATCACATTTTCCGGTGCAAGTTTACGAAGATTGATGCTGTTTGCCATATCCACCTCGAAGGTTCTGAGGTCACGGTTATTGACTCCGATGATCCTTGCGCCGCTCTTTAATGCCCTCTCAACTTCCTCTGCATCGTGTGCTTCCACCAGAGCATCCATGCCAAGGTCTTCTGCCATTTCCCGGTATTCGCGAAGCTGTTTATCATCGAGCAATGCACAGATCAGAAGTACTGCAGCCGCTCCATAAGCAGCCGCCTGCAGGATCATATAGTCGTCAATGACAAAATCTTTTCGCAGCACCGGGATGTCTACTTCTGATGCGATCTCCCACAGATACTGGTCAGAACCCTGGAAATAAAATGGCTCTGTCAGGCAGGAAACTGCGGATGCACCGGCTGCCTTGTATTCTTTTGCGATGTCCAGATACGGGAAATCCGGTGCGATCAGACCTTTGGACGGGGATGCTTTTTTGACTTCACAGATGTAGGACATTCCCGGTTTTTTCAGTGCCTGATAAAAACTGTGTGGTGTTTTTGCCGTCTCAGACTGAATCAGAGGGTTGAGAAGCATCTGCACTTTTTTCTGCTGGATCTCACGGATCAGATCCTCTCTTGGCATCTCTTTTTTATCTTTTTCGATACGCTCTCTCGTCTTCTCGGCGATCTCATTTAATATGTTCATAGTAAAAAAATTCCTTTTCTATATAGAGTTCAGATATCCGTTCCGTTGTCTTTTTCAGGAACAATACTGACTTTTCTATTAAAGCACTTATGCGTTAGAGCAGGCGATAAACTCATCCAGTTTCTTCAGTGCTGCACCGCTGTCGATCAGTTCTTCTGCCATGCGGACACCTGCTTCTATAGTCTCCGCTTTGCCTGCGATATACAGGGCTGCTCCGGCGTTGAGGCAGACTGCCTGACGCTTCGCTCCCTTCTCTTCACCTTTCAGGATTGCCTTGGTGATCTCTGCATTTTCTGCAGGAGTTCCACCAACGAGATCATCTTTTGAGCATCTGGTGTAGCCAAACTGCTCTGGTGTGATCTCATAAGACTGGAACCAACCATCTTTGATCTCGCAGACAGTAGTCGGTGCACTCATGGAAATCTCATCCAGTTTATCCTGTCCGAAAACTACCATTCCTTTCGTCACGCCAAGTTTCGCCATAACCTGTGCCAGAGGCTCTACGAGAGACTGGTCATACACACCCATCAGCTCCATATTTGCTCCTGCCGGGTTGCTTAATGGTCCGAGGATATTGAATACGGTGCGGATTCCGAGTTCCTTACGAATCGGTGCCACGTACTTCATCGCGATGTGATAGTTCTGTGCAAACAGGAAACAGATATTGATCTTTTTAAGAATTTCTGCACTCTTTTCCGGCGGAATCGTGATGTTTACTCCAAGTGCTTCAAGGACATCTGCTGCACCGCTCCTAGATGATGCTGCACGGTTTCCGTGTTTTGCTACCGGCACACCGCCTGCTGCGATCACCAGTGAAGAAGTGGTAGAAATATTGAAAGAATTCGCTCCGTCACCACCGGTTCCCACAATCTCCAGAACATCCAGATCATGCAGTAATTTGATGCAGTGTGCACGCATTCCCGCTGCGGAAGCGCTGATCTCATCGATGGTCTCACCCTTCATGGAAAGCGCAGTCAGATAGGATGACATCTGTACCGGTGTCGCCTGTCCGCTCATAATCTCGTCCATAACTGTCTCTGCTTCCTGATATGTTAAGTCTTCTTTTTTTGAAAGTTTTACGATTGCTTCTTTGATCATTTTCATGTCCTCCTGATTATATTTTACCATTTACTGGATACTTACGAGTTGTTCCGTTGCTACACACTTCTCACAATTCTGATGAAATTTTCTACCATCTTTTTTCCATCCGGTGTCATAACGGATTCAGGATGGAACTGTACTCCATAGATTGGATATTCTGTATGTTCTACTGCCATGATCTCGCCGTCTTCTGCCTCTGCTGTGACTTTAAGGACCTCTGGAAGTTCATCTCTTACTGCTGCCAGTGAATGATATCTGGCTGCCTGAAAACTGTCTCCCAGTCCCGCAAAAAGTTTACTTTCTCCGACAGTATAGATTGTTTTTTTCTTGCCATGCATCAGCTCTTTTGCGTAGGAGACTTTTCCGCCGAAAGCTTCACAGATTGCCTGATGTCCAAGACAGATTCCGAGAATCGGAAGTTTTCCCGCGAAATATTTAATCGCCTCAATGCAGATTCCTGCCTCTGACGGCTTTCCCGGTCCCGGAGAAATAATCAGTGCTTCCGGCTTCATTTTTTCAATTTCTTCTACTGTATATTCGTCATTTCGAACAACTCTAATGTCCGGTTCTACGGAACCGATCAGCTGATATACGTTGTAGGAAAAGCTGTCATAATTATCAATCAGTACGATCATTCCAATCCCTCCTGTGCTTTCTCGATTGCCAGAACTACGGCTCTTGCCTTATTGCAGCACTCTTCGAATTCTTTTTCCGGAACACTGTCTGCTACGATTCCGGCACCGGAACGGATACAGATCTCACCTTTTTTCTTATATACAAGACGGATTGCAATGCAGGTGTCAAGATTTCCTGCAAAATCCAGATATCCGATTGCGCCGCCGTAGATGCCTCGTTTGCTCTGTTCCAGTTCTTCAATGATCTGGCAGGCACGGAACTTCGGTGCCCCGGAAAGGGTTCCTGCCGGAAGGATGGAATCGACTGCATCTATCGCATCTTTGTCTTCTCTGAGTTCACCGGCGACTGTGGAACCAATGTGCATAACTTGTGAAAAATGCTCCACGCTCATGTATTTTTCGACTTCTACCGTTCCGATCTTGCTGATTCTTCCGATATCATTTCGTCCCAGATCAACCAACATGTTGTGCTCTGCAAGTTCCTTCTCGTCTTTCAGAAGTCCCTCTTCCAGTTCTCGGTCCTCCTGCTTTGTCTTGCCTCTTGGTCTGGTTCCTGCCAGCGGAAAGGTGGTTAGTTTTTTGTCCTCAAGTTTTACCAGAGTTTCCGGTGAAGCACCTGCAAGTTCGATGTCATCACTGGAGAAATAGAACATATATGGTGACGGGTTTGTCGCTCTCAAAACTCTGTAAGTGTCAAACAAACTTCCCTCTGCATTTGCTCTCATCGGGTTGGAAAGTACCACCTGGAAGATGTCGCCTTCGTGTATATAATGTTTTGCTTTTTCTACCATTCCACAGTACTTTTCTTTCGGGAACTGAGGTTTGATCTCGGAATCAAGCTGTAATGGTGGGAACTCTGCTTTCTCTCCGTTTCGGATCAGCTCTGCCATTTCCTGCAGTTTTTTCTCTGCTTTCTGATAGGAATTTTCCAGATCATCCAGCATGACTCCTGTAATCAGAAGCACCTTCTGTTTGTAATGGTCAAAGGCAATCACCTGGTCAAAAAGCATCAGATCCATGTCTCTGAAATCCGGATCTTCGTGATCTCCAAGCTTCAGTTTCGGCTCGCTGTATTTGATATAATCATAGGAAAAATATCCGACCAGACCACCGGTAAACGGTGGCATATCTTCCATCACCGGGCTCTTATATTCTTTCAGGATCTCTCGTAAAGTGTCTCCCGGATGTTTGACCTGCTTTGTGATCTCGCCCTGATCTGCACCTTCCGTTCGGCGGATTTTCATCATACCGTCTGTACAGGTAATCTCCATGGTCGGTTCATATCCGAGGAAAGAATAACGTCCCCAGACTTCCGTCTGGCTGGCACTTTCAAGTAAATAACAATGTCTGCTTGCTTTCCTTAAAGTTCTCATAACTTCTACCGGAGTATATCTGTCTGCATATACTTCCCGGCAGATTGGAACCCTTTTGTACTGTCCTTTTGCTGCGATCTCTCTGATGGTTTCTATCGTAGGATACATGGATCATACCTCCTGAATGTTATTTATGCCTCTTACATATCCTGTCTGTCCGACCATTTTTATAAATATAAAAGAAAAAGCCCGTCCATGACAGAATCTGCTCTCTGTCAAGGACGAGCGTTAAAATTCACCCGCGGTGCCACCTTGATTCACGGAACGACCCGTGCGCTTTGCGGAATACCTGCATATTCCCGGCAACTGACGTATGCCTTACGTCACAGAATACTAAGCGTTACTTTTTTACTGAGTTACTACTTTTCCCTGTGCCCTCAGCGGTCCATTTAACAACCTGCATTTCCACCCGGCTCTCACCTTCCCGGATTCTCTGTGCGCGCATGATAGTTTTTATCTCCGCTTCAACGGTTTAATTAACTAAATCAAATTTTCTATAAAATACCATGATTTTTTCAAATTGTCAATGGGGTATTTTATATAATTCGCATTTTTATCATCATTTTTTATCTTTTTATGATTCCAGGAACCGCAGAATTCCCTTCGCCACCCCGTCATTTTCATTTGTATCTGTCACATAAGGTGCTGCTTTTCTGGCATTTTCGGTACCGTTTCCCATAGCCATTCCATATTTTACTGCTGTCAGCATACTGATATCATTATCCGCATCGCCAAATGCCATTACCTCATCCGGTGAAATTCCAAGTTTCTTCAGAAGCCACAGAAGCGTCTTTCCTTTTCCTGCATCTTTATGTCCAATTTCCATAAGATTCGGTACAGATGACGTCACATAGATATCAGGTATCTCTTTATCCAGCGACGTATACAGACGGTCTTTATCCTCGTAACTGCATACAAACGAGATACTGTCCAGTTCTTCTGCATGTTCCAGTGCAAATCCACAGATATCCTTTATCGGCTTTCTTGTTGCTTTAATATAACGTGCTCCATACTCGGTAGCAAGATACGGCATCGGATCCCTGACATAATCTTCTTCTGCATAAGGAACTCCGTCAATCACCACTTCCAGAACCATCTTTTCTCTTTTTCGAACAGCAACTGCAGCTTCTACAGCCTCTTTTTTGAGAAGACACTGATAAATTCTTTTCTCTTTACTTACAGAATATACAGCACCGCCATTGGCTGTAATTACATATTCCACACCCGGATAGTTTCGAATCAGTTCGGGTACGGAATAAAAAGATCTTCCTGTCGTCGGCACAATATAAATTCCACACTGCACAGCCAGATCCAGTACTTCTTTTGTCTTTTCGGACAGTTCTTTACGATCCGTAAGAAGTGTTCCGTCAAGGTCACTCGCAATCAGTCTGATACTCAATTTTTTTCTCCTTCGTTCAACTCTCATCTGTTATCCACTATTATATAAAAATCTGCATCTTTTTTCCACTCAGAATGCGTTTTTTCACTTCCAAACTGTGCAGAATATGCTATACTAGAGAACTAGAAAAACCTGTGCTGCCATTCACGGCAGACAGAACAAAACTGTTCGCAAAAAGGAGCTTACTTATCATGAAGTTTATTTATCCTGCGGTTTTCCGCAAAACAGACAAGGGAACTTATAAAGGATTTTTTCCGGACCTGGCAGAATGCTACGGTGAAGGCGAGACTCTGGATGAGGCCATTGAGGAGGCAAACGAAGCCGCTTATAACTGGATTTCTCTTGAACTTGATGAAGATGACTGCCAGCTTCCTCCGGTTTCTGATGAAGATGACCTGGATTTGGAAGAAGGAGACATCGTAAGAAATATTTCCGTAAATATCAGATTTTATGAAGGCTGGGATGAATGATCATTTCCGCCTTTCTGTTTAAAGGAGTAAATACTTGGAAAAAAAAGAACTTTTTCAGATTGGTGAAGTTTCCCGTCTGTTTCATATCAGCGTCAGTATTCTTCGCCATTATGATAAAATCGGCCTTTTGCAGCCTGAATATACAGATCCGGATTCCTGTTACCGCTATTACAGTACCCGTCAGTTTGAATGTCTGAATACAATACGTTATCTCCGGGCACTGGATATGCCTTTGGATAAAATTGCACTGTTTCTTAAGAACCGCAATCTCGATACCATTCAGGAGCTTCTGTTGCAGCAGAAAAAAGAAGTCAGGCAAAAACGTCAGGAACTTGAACTGATTGAACGCAAAATTGAAAAACGGCTCGCTCAGATGGACGATGCACTTTCTTCCCGACTCGATGAAATTTATATATCCCATAATCCAGTCTTTAAAGTTGCATTACTGCGTCAGAAGATTTCACCCAGAAACTATCTGGATCTGGAATTTTCCATTCGAAAGCTGGAACAGACCGAAAGTAATTCCGTTACGTTCCTTGGAAAAGTCGGCGTCGGACTTTCTGCACGTCATCTGATCAGACGCCAGTTTACTCCCTATGATCTGGTTTTTCTTCTTCTCGATGAAGAAGATCAGTTTCAGGGAGATATTTATGAATTGTCTCCATCAGACTGCGTAACGATCCGTTTTCAGGGTGGACATGAGAGTTCTGTCCATTATTACGGACTTCTTCTGGATTATATTGAAAAACATCAGTTGCGAATCTCCGGATTTTCAAAAGAGATCACCATGATCGACAATGGCTTCACCGATGATACTTCTAAATTTGTTACGGAAATTCAGATTCCCGTAGAATAGTTTCCGAATTAATACAAGACTTTTTATTTCACACATGATATTCTTATAACATATAAAGAACATTACAAGGAGAGAGTTTTGTTATGTCTGCATTTTCTGATATGCTCAGCAATTTTATTGAACAGAAAAATATCAAAATCTTTTCTCTGGCCCGCTTCTGTGAACTGGACCGCTCTACCATGTATAAGATCATCAATGGAAAAAGAAATGCACCTTCCATTGAGATCCTCGACAAAATAGCACAGTATCTGATTCTTACCCCTGCCGAGAAAATCAAGTTAAAAGAAGCATGGGAAATCACAAAAATCGGTCCGGAAACCTATTATAAACGAAAAAGTGTAGAAAATTTTATTCTCAATTTTCCGGAACATCCGAACTCAGACCATACAGACTGTACCTTTTCACTTGAACCGACATACGATCATACATCTGCCGATTGTGTTTCTTTACGTTCTCAGCAGCATATTAATCGATATGTTCACCAGATGATTCTTTCAGAAGCAGCCAGGGAAAATGGAAAAATAGCACTTTTTCTCCAGCCGGATTACAAATTCCTTTTCAGTCTTCTGGCGAGCCTGCCTTCTTCCTGCCGACTGGATATCAGTCATATTATATGTATCAGTAATGAATTTATTTTTACAGATGATCATCAGCTGGTGAACCTGAAAAATATCAGAGAAGTTTTTCCACTTTATATGACAGGAATTAATTATACACTCTGGTATTATTATGACCGTATACAGTCACATTATCATAATTTTAATATTTTTCCATGCATGATCCTCACTTCTGATTCCGCCCTGCTTTGTACTTCTGATTATCAGAACGGACTGTTTTTTCATTCAGCAGAAACAGTCAACATGCTATGGAATATATATCTCTCTTACCAGGAACAGTGCTCTATGTTTTTCAATCCGGCAGTCATCACACTTGAGAACTATGCTGCAATCCTCACCAATATGTATAACCCTGCTTTTTCTACCGGCACTGTTATTGGGATTCAGCCAGAAATATGTCTGACTCCTTTTTTCACAGGGAAACTTCTGCGAGATATATTTAATCACGAACTTCCTGATGCCCAGAATATTCTTGCCATGGCGGAACAGGCTTTCCTGATTAATATGGACAGGCTGAACAGTCATCAGTTTTTCATATATTCAACCGAAGAAGGTTTAATGCAATTTGCCAGAAGCGGACTGACAGAAGAAATTCCTGAAATCTTTTACCATCCGCTTACTCCTGAACAGCGCATTGAAGTATTGTCCAAAGTTCGCTGCCACTGTTTATCCGGTGCATACCGCATTTTGCAGAAGCCATTAAATCATCTTCCACGTAATCTCCATTTATGTATACGCGGAACCGCTGCTTCTATGATCTTCCAGAATAATAACAGTCAGCCTCTTGTTCTGGATATTAAAGAAAACCGTCTGATCAATATTTTGCGTGACTATCTGGAAAATATGGAGGAATCGAGATTTTACACTATCGAAGAGTCTGTCGAACTGATAGATCAGACCATAAAAGAAATAAAACAGGCTGATACCATTAAGTAAATATATGTACAGCAAAACACCCATATAACTGTTGAATATTAAAATCAACAATTATATGGGTGCTTTTTCTTTCTCATACACGCCAGGTTATCTAACCACCTGTATTATATCTTTTTTCATTTTAAATATTCAAGATGTGGCACAGTTTGTGGACAGTTTTTTCACATTTTTTCGCAAAACCACACAGAATTATTCTCATATTTTTTCAGGTTTCAATATTTTTATCGTTGACAACTGATTTTTCCCGTGATAGAATAATCAACGCAAAAAATTGAATATGGTCTAATTGGAAACGCACATTCTCCGCGAATGATTAACGAACAACACATGCTCATGAAACTTACTATGAACAGTAGTGTAATCATTAATCAGAACAAGGAGGATTTTTTTATGCCTAAAAACAAATTTCAGGAAGTAATCTTTACGATCATCATGGTATTCTTTATGGTTTATGCCATGATCTGCTACAACATCGCGCTCAACATGGGCGGAATGAGCAATGAGGTATTTCTTTCCGCATTCCATGAACTTATCATTATGGGACCGATCGCATTTATTCTTGATTTCTTCATCGTGTCCAAGCTTGCATTCATGTGTGCGGCACGTATGGTGGATTTCCGTAACAGCCATCCGTTCAGCAAAATTCTTGCAATCTCTGTTGCATCTGTAGCATTCATGTGTCCACTGATGAGCCTTGCCGCTACAATCCTGTTTAAAAATGCAGGACATCAGTTTATCGCTGTATGGCTTCAGACTACAGCTATGAACTTCCCGATGGCCTGCTTCTGGCAGCTTATTTATGCCGGACCGATCGTTCGCTTCATCTTCAGACATATTTTCAGAGAAAATGAAGCTGTTCAGAATGCCGCTGCTTCTGCTGAATAAAACAGAACTTATATAAAAATCAATTGTGCAAAAAAATCTGGTCTGCAGAAATCATAAATGATTCACTGTATGACCAGATTTTTGTTTGTGGTTATTCAGAATAACACTTCATAAGCTTCCGACAGAAAAATTTCTGATCAAAGAAGATAAACCGGAAGCTCGTCTTTGATATGAACCGGACCATTCACTGTTTCCGGCTGTTCACCTTTTACAAATGCCTTCTCCAGTTCTTCAGAATTCTGTGGTGTAAGAACGGATGTCTTCACTGTTTTCTTTGCCGGAGCTTTTCTTGTTGTTTTCTTCGCAGTTGTTGTCTTCTTAGCTGCTGCTTTCTTTGCAGGAGCTTTCTTAGCTGCCGGAGCTGCTTCTGCTTTAGCCGGAGCCTTTACCTCCTCTGCTGGTTTTGTTTCTGCCTTTACTTCTGTTTTTTTTGCATCTGCATTTGCTGCACGCAGGATGCTGTCTTTACCTACTGACACGATTCATTACCTCCTCTGCCAATTCTGTATATTCTTTTGCACTTCTGCTGGATTTCTTATATTCCACGACCGGAACGCTGTTATCCTGGGACCATTCCACTGAACTGTCCACACGGATCACATGTTCAAATACATGAATACTCTCCAGCTGATGCAGTGTTTCCATTGTCTGTTTGAAGTAATTCTTACGAGTATCTACCTTTGTAACGGCGATTCCCGCAACCTCCAGATCCTGTGAGATCTGCTTTACTTCATTCAGAAATTCGAACATATTTGCAAGACCAAACATGCCCCACGGGCTTGCTTCAACAGGAATGATGACCTTATCTGAAGCACACAGAATATTCATGACCCAGCCGCCAAGTGTCGGCGGTGCATCGATCAGAATGTAGTCATAAACTTCTGAATCTTTGATCTTCTGCAGGCATTTCCGAAGGATAAACTCTCTCTGCCACTTCGTAAAAAGTTCATATTCAATCGAACTCATCAGTGTCGAGGACGGAACAAGATCCAGATTTTCGTACGGCGTATGCACAATATAATCTGTCAGATCTTCCTGTTTTCCAATCGCATGATAAAGGTTTTTCTCTCCCTGCGCATGCTCCAATACCCAGTCTTCCGGGAAGAATGCAAGCGACAGATTCAGCTGCATATCTCCATCCACCAGCAGAACTTTTTTTCCGGCACGCGCCATCGCAGCACCTAAGTTTGAACAGGTGGTGGATTTTCCACTTCCGCCTTTATTGTTGGTAAAACAGATTGTCACGGTCTTTCCCATTGAAATCCCTCCATATAATGTCCTTTCGTCACTGTCTGCGTATGCTGTAAGCACTGTAGACAACAACGGCTTTTCTATGTCACATTATACGAGATTTGGTCGAAATTAGCAATGCCTATTTGTATATATATCCAGCTGTTTAAAGGTAATATTTTCAAAATATTTTGACATGTTTCAGTCGAGGATCTTACCATCCACGGAGATCGTAGTCACCTGCCACGGAATAAATTTTCCGCTGTTCTGAAGTGCTTTTTTCGCTGCCATTTCCAGTCCACCGCAACATGGGACTTCCATTCGAACAATCGTCACACTGGTGATATCATTGTTTCGGATGATCTCTTCAAGTTTCTCACTGTAATCCACAGAATCCAATTTCGGACATCCCACAAGAACAACTTTTCCTTTGATAAAATTCTGGTGGAAATTGGCATATGCATAAGCGGTACAATCTGCCGCGATCAGAAGTTTTGCCCCGTCAAAATATGGTGCATTTGTCGATACGAGTTTAATCTGTACCGGCCACTGCTGAAGCTGAGACTGCAGTTTTACAGATGCTGTAGTTGTCTCTTCATTTGTTTCACGTTTCAGCTGACGCATACGACTTCCCGGACATCCACCGGATATATGATGAGCTACATGTCCCTGTGAAAGCTTCTGATTCACTTTTTCCTGCATTGCTTTTTTCTGGTTCGCAAGCACTGCTGCCTCATCATATGCTGCGGCCTCTCTTTCTACAAATGCGATCGCACCGGTTGGACACGATGGCAGACAGTCTCCCAATCCATCGCAATAATCGTCCCTCAGAAGCTTCGCTTTACCATCCACCATGCCGATTGCACTTTCATGGCAGGCCGCTGCACACGCACCGCAACCATTGCATTTTTCTTCATCTATCTGAATTATTCTTCTGATCATAAAAAATCCTCCTGTTTTTGTGATTTATTTTTATCGTTTTCTGTTTATACATTTCTTTTAATGCCTTGACCTTACATCCACAGGATACTAAAATAAAAAGAAAAAATATGTGGTTATAACCACAAACTGAATCCAGAATGAGTTTTTAAATACAATTTTCAAAATAAAAAATTTATTTATAAAAATGGAGATTATTTATGAATCATAAAACAGAGAACAGATTAGATTACGAACTGATTTCCAGGACAACACTTTTCCGCGACTGCTCCCCTGCAGAAACAGAAAAACTTCTCTCCAGCATGCAGTTTTTCACAAAAGCATATAAAAAAGGAGCATCGGTCTGTCATGCCGGAACTCCTGTTTCTGATGTCGGAATCGTTCTTCATGGTATCGTTCAGATTGAAAATAACGACCTATGGGGAAATAAAAATATCCTCAGTCTTGTACGGCCCGGAGAAGTTTTTGCTGAGGCATATGCCTGTGTTCCTAAGGAACCGATGATGGTAGATGTCATCGCCATGGAATACTCTGAGATTCTTTTTCTGAATGTTCCAAAACTGTTTCAGCTTATCTCTTCCGGTAAAAGCGAATACACTGTATTGATTCGTAACATGACGATGATCAGTGCTCGAAAAAACCTGCTGCTCTCCCGCCGTATCCTGCACACGTCGTCAAAAAAAATCCGTGACCGCCTGCTTTCCTACCTCTCTTATCAGTCGGAACTGCAGGGCAGCCGCTATATTGATATCCCTCTGAATCGTCAGCAGCTTGCCGACTATCTCAGCCTGGATCGCAGTGCCCTGTCAAAAGAACTCGGCAAGATGAAACAGGACGGACTGCTTGACTATCACAGGAACTCCTTTATTTTGAAAATTCAAACGCCTTCTTAATACTCTCATAATGAAGGAATTTATCTTCTGCTGCAAAAGCTTTGATCTGCTCCAACGTTGCAAACATATAACCATCTGTTTCTTCTGTCTGGAGCTTCAGATCCTTATCATCAATATCCATAACAAAACGATATACATCCACAAAATAGTTATCGCCCTCACCCGGATTCTCACGTTTATAAGTAAAAAGATAGCCACCTTCTGCGTTTCTGACATCCAGACCGGTCTCCTCTTTTACCTCACGAAAGACAGCCTCATAAGACTCTTCTCCTGCCTGTGCTGCACCACCGGAAACCTCCCAGCATCCCGGTGCCCAGGCCTTAGTCATGACACGTTTTGTGATCAGAAATGTTCCGTCCGGTCGTGCAACCACACCGAGCACTGTCAGATGATACTCGCCATCTTTCAGGCACCAGTCGTTACGTTTCATAGTGCGACCTGTCGGTTTCTTATCTTTATCGTAAATATCCCAGAATTCCATTTTCATTAATCTCCTTATTGCGTTTTCTCTTGTTTGTTTTATAATAAATAATAATTTATGACTTTATCATAGCATCCTAAAGAAGTTATTGCAAACAATTATATGAAAGGGAATTCAGCATGAACTTTAAAGATACAGCCGAACAGAACGAAGCCTGGATCATCGAACAGCGCCACTATTTTCACGCACATCCTGAGCTTTCTTTTGAAGAAAAAAACACAACTCAGGAGATTGGAAAACGTCTGGACGAAATGGGCCTTACGCCACATTATTACCCGGATTACAACGGACTCTGGGCAATGATCAAAGGCGGTAAATCCACATCTGAAAGTAAGACTGTTGCGCTCCGCGCAGATATTGATGCACTGCCGATTGAAGAGCATACTGGTCTTCCATTTTGCAGCCAGAATCCAGGTGTCATGCACGCCTGCGGGCACGACTGCCATATCGCCATGCTCCTTGGCGGAATCCGTATGCTGATGTCTCAAAAAGAGAACTTAAAGGGTAATGTAAAGATTATTTTTCAGGCCGCCGAGGAATCCTGTCACGGCGCAGAATATTATGTAGAACATGGTTTTCTGGATGATGTAGATGCCATTTATGGAACTCATATCTGGGGTGATCTGGACGCACCTTATATGAATTTTGAATCTGGTCCGCGTATGGCAAGCTGCGACAATTTCCGTATTGAAGTAGAAGGAAAATCTGCCCACGGCTCCACCCCACACCAGGGTGTTGATGCAATTCTGACTGCCGCACATATCATTACAGAGATTCAGGCTATCGTCTCCCGCATGAACGATCCCCTGAATCCCCTTGTCGTTACTGTAGGAAAAATCACCGGTGGACAGCGTTTCAACATCCTTGCTGATAAGGTTGTCATGGAGGGAACTACCCGCACCCACTCACCTGAAATGCGTAAAAAAACAGAGCCTCTGCTCCGCAAGATTGCTGAAAACACAGCCGATTCCATGGGAGCAAAGGCCACCTTAACTTTTGAATATTTTCCGGCTCCAATCATCAAT
>CAVBPN010000247.1:0-11912 GCA_963597235.1 bacterium | reverse complement strand
CGAAGATCTCGTCCAGATTGCCAGAAATGCCGCCACAAAAATGTATGGTCCTGACGCATTAAAACCATTCCCTAAAATGATGATCAGCGAAGATTTCGCCTATTTTATGGAAAAAGTACCGGCGGTATTTGGCCTTGTCGGAAGCCAGAATAAAGAACTTGGTTTCACTGCAAAGAACCACAACGACCACTACACCGTAGACGAATCCGTCCTCAAACGCGGTGCCGCAATGTACGCACAGTTCGCGTATGATTTTCTGGAAGAAAAATCAAAATAAATTCCATCCCATAACAAAATCCAGGGCTGTCAGATAACCCTGGATTTTATTATATATTTTTATAATTTCCACCCTGCTGCCTGCAGCTGTGGCTCCATCATATGCTGATAGATTCCGTTCTTCTTCGCAAGCTCTTCCGGGCTTCCCTGCTCTGCTACAACCCCATCTTTAAGGACAACGATCTTATCCGCATCTGCCACGGTACGCATTCTGTGCGCAATGATCATAACGGTTTTGTTCTTGATCAGACGTGACAGAGATTCCTGGATCAGGGTCTCATTATCCACGTCAAGGGAGGCCGTTGCTTCATCCAGAAGGATGATCGGAGCATCTTTGAGGAATGCTCTGGCAATGGAAATTCGCTGTCTCTCACCTCCGGAAAGTTCAGATCCGTTTTCACCGATCATGGTGTTCCAGCCATTCGGAAGTTTCTCTGCAAACTCATCACAGTGAGCCAGTTTTGCCGCCGCAATTACCTCTTCATCTGTAGCATTCTGACGGCCGATTCGAATATTTTCCATGATTGTATTATTAAACAGTGTAACATTCTGGAATACAATGGAATACAGTGACATCAATGTCTCCGGATCAATCTTTGAAATATCCATGCCGCCGACTTTAATACTTCCTTTACTGATATCCCAGAAACGGGAAGCCAGTCTGGAAACGGTTGTTTTACCACCGCCTGACGGTCCGATCAGAGCAGTAACTTCGCCCTGTTTTGCGGTAAATGTGACATCTTTCAGAACATCTTCTCTGTCATTATAAGCAAATCCGACATTTGAAAATTCAATATCATATCCATGGTTTGTCAGCTTTTCGCTTCCTGTCTGAATGTCATGAGACAGAATTTCATCCATACGTTTACACTGAATATCTGCCGAAATGATCGCTGCAAGATTCTGCAGAGAAATCTGCATCGGATCATATAATCTGGATACCAGAAGCAGGAACATAAAGAATGTCAGCACATCGAGTTTTCCCTGTGCCAGAAGAATACTTCCCACCAGGGCTGTCGTTGCTATACCAAATTTCAGTACCATCTGTGCACTGGATACAAACAATGCAGTAGTCAGTTCCGTAACAACTGCATGTTTTTCAACCGCTCTGATCTTGTCATCCAGCCCTTTAATATACTCTGCCTGTGCGTTGTTTGCACGAAGGTCACGGACTGTCTCCAGGCATTCCTGAATGCCATCTGCACATGCCATCTTAAGGTCCATCTGGCGACTCACGGCACGTCTCTGAACATTACCGGAGCATGCAACGATCAGGAAAGATACCGGCAATACCCACAGTGCTGCGATTGCCATTCTCCAGTCAAAAAAGAAGAGACTGATGGCTACGATTACCGTAGAAATGCACGCACCGACAAGTTCCGGAATCCAGTGTGAAGAAGCTGTTTCCAGCGTCGCACAGTCCGCCATGATCGTACTGGTAAGATCGGAAAGATCCTTTTTTCCAAAGAAGGAAAGAGGAATCTTACGAAGCTTTTCCGCCAGTGTGATACGACGCACACCACTTTCTACATATGTACTTAAAAAAGTTGCATTATACTGAATATAAGTCGTCACGCCAATCAGGAGGAGGCACACGATACAGCCTGCCGCAAACAGAATTCCCTTTCCTTCCAGCATTCCTTCCATGTAATTTTTTACCAGCATATAAAGCATTCCAACCGGAAGCATCAAAACGATATTTGAAATTGTTGCACTTATAAATGCATGGATCATATCCTTTGTACCCTGTTCGGAAAGGGCATATTTATGCTGTAATTTTTCTTTAAATGTCATATTATGCACCTACCTTCCAGCAGACTGACTGGTTATATGCTTCCCACATATGAGCATAAATTCCACCTTCTGCAACAAGACTTTCATGTGTTCCTGTCTCTGCGATCTCACCATCTTTAAGGACACAGATCCGGTCTGCATCTACAACAGAAGACAGTCTGTGAGCAATCATGATAACTGTCTTTCCTTCAGATAATCTTGAAAAAGCAGCCTGCACTTTTGCCTCGTTATCCGGATCAGCAAAAGCAGTTGCCTCATCCAGAATCAGGATCGGCGCAGCTTTAAGCATCGCTCTTGCAATAGAAAGTCTCTGTGCTTCTCCGCCGGAAACGTAGGTTCCCTTGCTTCCGATCACCGTATCAATACCATTTGGCATTTTGTCTATAATGTCCTCACACTGAGCATTCTTCAATGCCTGCTGAACTTCCTCTCTTGTGGCATCTTTTTTACCCATCCGCACATTATCGTAAATAGACATTTTGAGAAGTTTACTGTCCTGAAAAACAAAAGAAACCTTTTCCATCAGTTTATCGGACGGGATATCGCGCACATCTGCACCACCGATTCGGACCGTTCCTTCTGTTGCATCAAAGAATCTTGCGGCCAGACTTGCAAGTGTCGTTTTTCCACCACCGGAAGGTCCTACAAACGCTACATGTTCACCATCTCTTATCTTAAGACTGATCTGATGCAGGGCATCTTTGGCTGCATTTTCATAACGGAACGTAACATTCTCAAATGTGACGGAACTGTCTTTTGTCGCTTTACCGTTCTTTGTTTCCGGAAGCGGCTGACGATCCAGAATACTGTCAATTCGCTCCAGCGCATCAGCAACGATCATATGATTTTCACTTGCAAACATAATCTTATTCAAAGTTACTGTAATAATCGGTGTGATGATAATATAAAACAGCAGATTCAGAAAATATGCATCACTTGCAGTAAAGAAAAATGCTGTTGCGATCAGTACAGAAAATACCGCATTAATAATGGTCGTATAAAGCACCATCGGCATACGAAGATCCTTTGTGTAAGAAATCGTCCATTTTTCATACTTCTTAATAGAAGTCTGGAAACGTTTGAACGAAAATACTGACTGTCCAAAAGTCTTTACGACCGGGATTCCTCTGACATATTCCACTGCCTCACTGGACATCTCATCGAGTGCATTCTGATATTCTTTCATCTTCTGTTGCATCTTTTCACCGGTCATGGATCCCATGATGAGAAAAGCTGCAACAACCGGAATCAGGCTTAAGAGCCCAAGTCTCCAGTCAAATGCAAGGAGCAGTACCAGAAGTCCTGCCGGTGTTGCACAGGCACCTGTCTGATCCGGAAGCTGATGTGCCAGATAAGTTTCTGTCGCCGCACTGGATTCATTAACAATTTTTCGAATCTTACCGCTTCCTTCTTTGTCCATAAATCCCATCGGAAGTGTCACAATATGATGCATCATCTGAGAACGCATCTCTGCCTGTACATGGAATGCGGCAATATGTGAGCACATCAGAGAACCTATATAAATGATCATGGAAAGAAGGGCAAATCCTACTGCTGACCATCCATAACTGCTCAAATTCTGTGCCTGACTGTAATCCGGTGCCACTGCCAGAATTTCTTTAATGATCCTCCAGATAAAATAGAACGGCACCAGTGCGATCCAGGCACTGACTGCTGACAGTATCCAGGAAAGAATCGTCAGATATTTGTAATTTCCTGCATACTCAAAAAGTCTTGATAAATAACTTTTTTTCTTCATAATATCCTCCCTTCTAATTGCATAACACTTACGAAGATTGCACGTTACTGACTTTTATTAGTTTTCGCTAACCGATAGTTTAAAGAAAAGACTGCCCTACCTCTGTTGTAAAACAATCCTTTTCTTATATTATTTCAGTTTTGTTCATCAAATCTCATAATTGCATTCCAGCCGCCATAATGATACTTTTCCAGCATCTTTATGTAATTTCTGGCTTTCTCCTTCGGCATTTTATGGCGTACCACCTCAAATGCACTCTCAAAAAGAGCGGTCGTCATAATGTGGATGAATTCCTCCGGGATCTCCTGCTCACCCTCATTCTGAAACTGAATCACCTTCATAAATTTATAAGTGTACTCTGTCTCAATCTCTACCAGATGATCTACAAAATTCTGAAATTTCGTCCCATAAGACGCATCCAATAAGAGCTGAAATTCCTCAAAATGATCATAGATACAATCCAGCATCTTTTCCATTCCTGTCGTGACATATTCATCCATCAGTCCCGCCTGCTTCTCTTCATCTATTGCGTGAAACTCTTCCTGCACATGAAGAAAAAAAGCTGTAAATTCATCGGCCGCTGGCTGTACGATCGCACTGAACAGTCCCTCTTTCCCGCCAAACCGGGAATAGATTGAACCGGTCGTCGTATCTGCCTTCGCTGCAATCGTCCGAAGAGAGGCATCGGAATAGCCTTTCTCCAGAAATTCTTCTCTGGCACATGCCAGAATCTTCTCTGAAACTCCTTCTATTGGTTTAGTCATCTGCTCCTCCGTAACAGTGTTATGTAACACTGTTATAAATGTAATTCTATTTTTGTTTTCTGTCAAGTACTGATACGTCAAAACCGCCCGAAAAAGCTTTCCGGCCTTTCGAGCGGTTCTGTTTTACTTCTCATTTTCTGCTTTTTTCTTAATGATTTCCCAGTTTTTTCTTAAATATCGGATTTCATTAGACTCATATGTATCCGTTTCCGGATCAATTTCCAATGCCGTAATAATCTGTTCATTAACCGGAATCATATTATTATAAAGAAGGTTTGAAATTTCTTTTCCAGAAGTTCCTTTACTGTTTTTCCGGTTACTGTCATGGAATCCAAAGATACGATCGGATATTTCCCGGACGGCTGCAGATTACAGACAAATGGGACTTCTCTGCTGATGCGATCAAAATCTGCAAGAGTCAGTTCTACACCTGCTTCATGTGCGATTGCCATGAGATGAAGCACCAGGTTTGTGGATGACCCAGTCGCCATCGCTCCTGCAATACCGTTAAGCATGGTCTCTCTTGTGAGGATTTTTCTTGGTGTGATTCCTTTTTCCAGAAGTTCCATGACATAGCGTCCGGAAGCTTTGGCGATCCTCTTTCTCTTATTTGAAACTGCCGGTGCGGTTCCTGCTCCCGGAAGTGCCATTCCAAGAACCTCTGTAAGCATACACATGGAATTGGCAGTTCCAAGATGCGCACAGCTTCCTACAGTTGGAAGTGCAGCTTTTTCCGCTTCCTTCATTTCTTCCACAGTAACAGTTCCTTCCTCTACACGACCTGGATATTCTCTTAATTCACTGGAACAGAAAAGCGGATTTCCATTCACATTACCCGGAAGCATCGGACCGCCCGGCACGATCACAGCAGGAATATCCAGTCTTGCAGCTGCCATCAGCATGCCCGGGAAATTATGCGCATAAAAAAAGAAATCTATCACAGGCTTCAGGATGTGACACATACCCGCAATTCTACGATCTCCGTAGGTTTCCCTCCGGAACGTGGAAATCGTATGTTTACACGGGTATATCCATATTTTCATCACAAATATCCAAATATTGTGGTAAATGTTATTGAGACAAATGTACGGGAACAGCAGAAACTGCTTCCGGAATGGAGTTCCGCTGACAATATCCCGGAAGATGTTTTATAGGATAGGAAAATCTCACAATAATTTTGTCAGTTCTTTCATATTCACAATCACTTCATCCGCGCCTGCATCGATAAATTTTTCTTTCACGGCCTGGATCTTTGCCTGTTTTTCGTCGGCATCCAGTGCTTCATATTCTTCCTGGGTGAGGCCCATTTCGGAACTTCCTTCGATTACACCTACTGTATAAACACCGGCGTTTTTGCCTTCTTTGATGTCTGAGACGGTGTCACCGACTTTCATCACTTCTCTGACATCCTGGATCTTTAATGCTTCCATATTTCTGAAAATCATATATGGATACGGACGTCCCACATTTCCTGTGGAGTCCGGGCTGAACCATGCGTCCGGCTCGTATCCGTTTTCTTTTGCTTTGGCGGTCACGATCGCCATCATCTTGTCGGTATAACCGGTTGTGGAACCGATCTTGATATCTTTCTTTCTCAGTTCCTCTATCGTTTCCAGAACATATGGCTTTACTTCCGCAAACTGATCAAGGATTCCCAGAAGTTTTTCCTCAAACAGAGAGTAAAGTTTTTCTACGTCATCTTCTGTCCAGTCAGCTCCGTATTTTTCTTTCCAGAGACCGGAAATCCTCTCCATCTGGAGTATGGTGCGGATATGGTCACGCTTCAGCATTCCCATCGGTTTTCTTACTTCTTCCATGGTCGGCTCGATTCCGAAATGACGGAACACTTCTACAAATGCCTGCACCGGTGCGAAGCATCCATAGTCTACAGTTGTGCCTGCCCAATCAAAAATTACTGCTTTATATGTACTCATTTTTCTTTTCCTCGCTTATTTTTATCTGTTCTGTTCCAGAAATTCTTTGATAAGTTCTGAAACTTTCAGGATGTCTTCTTTGTAGATCTCTCCGATGTTTCCGATACGGAAAGTATCTGCCTCTGTTACTTTTCCAGGGTAGATTGCATAGCCGCGTTCTTTGATATACTGATACATATCTGCAAAAGAGAAGCTTGCATTTTCCGGATAGAAGAAGGTCGTGATGATCGGTCCCTGATGTTCCGCATCGATGTATGGACGGATGCCAAGTTCCTTCATTTTCTCGATCAGAAGACGGTTATTTTCCACATATCTCTGATGTCTTGCAGGGATTCCTCCTTCTGCTTCCATCTCCTTTAATGCCTGAGAAAATGCAAGAACAACATGTGTCGGGGAAGTAAATCTCCATTTGCCGTCTTTGTTCATAGTCTCCCACTGGTCATAGAGATCAAGAGAAAGGCTTCTTGCTTTGCCTTTGGATTCGATCAGTTTCTGTTTGTTTGCAATGATGAAGGAAAATCCCGGCACACCCTGGATACATTTGTTTGCACTGCTGATGATAAAGTCGATTCCCCATTCTCCGACCGGAATATCCACACCGCCAAAACTGCTCATTGCATCTACAATCATAGTACGTCCATTTTCTTTGACTACTTTTGCGACAGACTCAATATCATTCAGGATTCCGGAGGTTGTCTCACTGTGGACCATAGATACATGTGTGATGGCAGAATCATTCTTCAGGATCTCATTTACCTTGCCTGCATCCGGCACTCTGTCGTATTTTTCATGGTAGATCGTATAGTCAATCCCGGCATGTTTTACGATATCTTCCATACGTTCTCCGTATGCTCCGTTTGCACAGATCAGGAGTTTTTCGTCTGCTCCGATCACGCTGGTAAGTACGGATTCCACACCAAAAGTACCGCTTCCCTGCATCAGAATTGCAGTGTAATCATCCTCAGATACATGTGCAAGTTCCAGCAGTTTTTTTCTGATTTCCTGGGTGATGACTTTGTAATCATCATCCCAGGTACAGTGGTCAAACAGCATTTCTTTCTTTACAGTATCGGTAGTTGTCAGTGGTCCAGGTGTCAGTAATTTATAATTTTTCATGATGGTTTTTTCCTCTTTTCAGTTATTTTAAAAGCTTATTCCGGTTTGCATTCTTCAGATAATTCCTGATGTTTTTTGAGAAGGTCTACCGTCAGTTTTTCCGGGAAAGTTTTTGGATTTCCGGATTTCTCAGATTCAGCTACAGTCTCTCCCTCATACAGCGGGATCGGGTAAGTATCCAGCAGTGCTTTTCTTCCGTTTTTGATGATACACTCTGCCATTTCCATTGCTTTTGGATTGCTCTTGTCGCCTTTGTCTACGACTGCTGCTGACTCTGTCAGTGTGAAATTTCCTTCTTCCGGATCTACATAATCGATCGGAAGTCCGGATTCTTTGTCTGCAACTGCCTGCTGTCTTAAACCAAAACCAATGGCAACTTCACCTGCACGAACAAGTTTCAGCGGGCCGGAACCTGACTCTTCGATATGATCTCCTGCATTCACATAAATGTCCTTGAGAACATCCTTTGCACCGTTTTCTCCGTACTCAGAGATCAGTCCCTGGAGCAGAAGCCATGCGGTAGAAGAAGATGCAATATCTGTCACTGCGATCTGTCCTTTGTACTCTTCTTTTGCAAGATCTTTGATGGATGTCGGCATATCCAGATTGTTCTTGTCCATCAGTTCTGTATTGACGATGATCGTACCTTCCTGTGCTGTAATTGGCGCACAGTATGCCGGGAATTCATCCAGTGTATTTACATCAAAAGTCAGATCCTTGAACATCTGTTTTTCATCCTGTGCACTCTCTACATAGAAGGTACTCATGGTCACGAGATCAGCTTCGATATCTTTTCCTTCTGCAAGAAGTTTGCCTCCAAGTTCTGAGGTTCCGAATGTCTGGAAAATGTACTGTCCCTTGTATCCGTTATCATCCAGTGCAGCTTTCATAGCCTCAACAGCTTCATCATCTGCATTAGAATAGATGACAACCTGGCTGTCAGCGGAATCTTTCTGTCCACATCCTGTCGCCATAAATGCGGAAAGTCCCAGAATACCTGCAATTCCTGCACATGCTGCACGTTTTAAACCTCTTGCTTTTTTCATCTTTTTCTCCTTTTCTGTTGTCTTCTTTCTGTTTGCCAGATACTGGAATACTGCTTTTGCCAGCAGGTTTGTTCCAAGCATCAGCAGGGAAAGGACAAACACTTCATTAAATTTATTGTAATACTGTAATTCCTTAATCTTGGTAGTGATGACCATAGTCCTCGCACCGGCGATAAAGATCACCGCACTGACTGTCACCATCGCATTGATAAAGTAATAACTGAACACTTCTATGATCGTAGACAGTGCATTTGGTGTTACAATCCGGATGATCGTCCGGATCCAGTTATCTCCCATCAGCATTGCTGTTGTCTCCCAGGATGCGTTCATCTTGGAAAGGGAACTCTTCATCATCAGGTATGGTGTAGAGAAGAAATGGATCACATTACAGACGATCAAAATGGTAAATGTACTCTGGATACTTGTTCCTGAAAAACAGAACAGAAATGCAAGTCCAAGTACCATTCCAGGTATTGTATTTGTGATAAGTGCAATGCCTTCGATGATCTGTTTGCACCTGTCACTGATCCTGCTTCTGGCAGTGACAATCGCGCCGCCATAAGCAACCAGGGTTCCGACTGCTGCTGTTGCAAATGCAACCCACAGGGAGTTTTTGTAAACCCCGAGCAGACTTTCATCGTTAAATACTGCCTTGAAATGATCCAGTGAAAATCCAATATTGTACGGCCAGTCCTGTACGAACGGAATCACAAAGATCACCGCAAAAACAGATAAAACACTGACACAGATCAGAATGCTGAATGCTCCGAAAATACCATCGCGGAGACGGTTTTTACGCAGTTCTGTTGAGGATATTTTGTTGTATCGGATGTTGTATCTTTCCAGATAATGCAGGATGATAATGCTGACTACTGACGGCAGGAGCATGACCATTGCCACTACGCTTCCTCTGTTAAAATCAGGTACACTTCCGAGCATCTGTGTGTACAGAACGCTGGCGATCACTTCGTACTTTCCACCTACAGAAGCAGGGATTCCGAAGTCTGTGAAACAAAGGAAAAAGCTCTGGATAAAGGACGCTGCGAGTGTTCCCATCAGCGGTCTTACAACCGTCATACGGAAGGTTGAAAAAACACCGTCGCCCATCAGTCTGGATACGATCATATACTTCTTATCTATGTATCCCATGGTATTATTGATGAGCATAAATGAGATCGGAAGCGTGTAGATCACATAGCCGATCAGCAGTCCATGGAAACCATAGATCTCAAAAAACTGGTGTCCGAACAGTCTTGTAAGCAGTCCCTGTTTTCCAAAAGAATAGATCAGTGCAAAGCCATAAGTCAGTGTCGGGAGCAGCATAGGAAGCCCTGCAACTGTGCGGATAAATTTCTTTATACTTTCCGGTACATTGCTGTAATGAATGGTATATGCCATAAAAAATGCCAGAATTGTCGTGATCAGTGCACTTGTACCTGCCACCTGGAAGCTGTTCCGAAGGGCTTTGAGGAAGCCTTTTCCCTGAAGTACTGAGCTGTAAAATTCAAAGGTGATACCGTCAGTTCCTATGAACGATTTGAGTAATAACCGGATCACCGGCAGGATCAGAAATCCTGCAAATATCAGTACGATCAGCGTAAAAATAACCTTTATTTCTTTGTTTTTTATCTTCATACTGCCACCTGGAACAGAGAATAAATGTTGTTCTTTTTGATCTCAAGCTGTCTCAGAATGAAGGCTTTTACAAAATCATTTTCCGGTGTTTTTACGATTTCTTCCGGTTTTCCGTACTGTGAGATCCCGCCTTTGTTGATGATCATCACATGGTCGGAAAGTGTCAGCGCTTCCTCCGGATCATGGGTTACGATGATCGTTGTTAAATGGAATTCTTTTGCGATTGTTTTGATTTTTTCTTTGATAGATTCTTTGATCACACCGTCCAGTGCGCTTAGCGGCTCATCCAGAAGCAGAATCTTTGGCTTCATAACAAGAGTTCTTGCCAGTGCCACTCTCTGCTTCTGACCACCGGATAACTGGTCGATGCGTTTGTTCAGATGTTCGCGAAGTCCGAGTAATTCGATCAGCTCCTCGACTTCTTCTTTTGTAGAAATATTCGGATCATTTCTTAATCCATAAGTGATATTCTTGTATACATTGAGGTTCGGAAACAATGCATAATCCTGAAATACTATATTGAATCCTCTCTTTTCCATAGGAGTGTCTGTGATATCTTCCCCGTCAAAAAGTATCTTGCCCTGGTCTGCATCTGTCAGTCCAAGGATCAGATTCAGCAGAGTTGTTTTTCCACATCCTGATGGTCCTAATATAGAAACGATCTCTCCATCTTCAATCTCAAGATTAATGTCATTCAGAATCGTTGTTCCGTCGTAGCTTTTCTTTATATGTTCGAGTTTTAACATCTTCATTTTCCTTTCCGGTTGATTTCCTGTACCAACCTACGTCCCAAAGTGTAACATTCCGTTACGAGCGAAACAATCAACACAACTTTAGATGTATGTTATGAAAATGTAAATTAATCACACAAAAAAAGAAGAATCTGTCTGTAGTTTTTCTACAGACAGATTCCCCTGTCTTTTCTCTTCTTTACCTTTCCCTGCTTTTCTGTCCTGATTATCGGACTTTCATGGTAATATTCTCTTGTTACTGATAGGCTTTATCGCTAATAATCCTGCTGTTTTTATCCAGCTGCTCTGTACGATGATCATAGTTGTATGCAATTAATCCCATATAAATCATATCATTTAGTACAATTTGAGTCATTCTTGAAAAAATGCAGTCTCCATAAAGCCATTGTTCCTGTGAGCAGCACAGCACTACATCGCTCCACTGACTGATCCGTGCCTCTTTGAAATTTGTAATCGCAATTGTCTGTGCCCCCACTTTTTTAGCAGTTTTCATAACATCCACTGTATCCTTCGACTGTCCGGAATAAGAAATTCCAATCACCACATCCTGTTCTGTCAGTGCCGCTGCCGCAATTTTCTGAATGTAATAATCTTCATCGTAACGACAGTCAAAACCAAGATACAGAAGTTTTGTCATTAAATCTTTTGCCACAGCAGACGAATTTTCCACGCAGCACAGCAAAATTCTCTTCGCATCAGAAAGCATATGAATCGTCTTTTCAAACTCTTCGCCAGAGATACTTTTCAACATATCTTCCAGTGTTCTGACCGATGTAGAAACAACTTTTGCAGGTATCAGTTTTAACTGTTCCTCCGGACCCAGATGATATCCATAC
>CAVBPN010000246.1:0-9755 GCA_963597235.1 bacterium | reverse complement strand
ATTAATAATCTTGTGATTCATAGAGATGATGTGGTGATCCTGGATATGGAGGCCGGCCTGGAACATCTGGGCCGCGGCACCACGGAGAGCATGGATGAATTCATTGTAGTGATTGAACCAGGGGCGAGAAGTGTACAGACCTACAAAAATGTAAAACGACTTGCAAAAGATCTTGGTGTTGCACAGGTTAAGGTTGTGGCAAACAAAGTAAGGAATGAGGACGATGAAGCATTCATCCGTTCAAAGATTCCTGCAGAAGATCTTCTTGGAATGATCCACTACAACACAGAAGTTATAGACGCTGACCGTCAGGGAAAATCCCCTTACGATTTCAGCCAGACTGTAACGGCTGAAATTACAAAAATAAAAGAAAAGATTGATCAGAATTCAAATCTGTAAAAACAGGAGGTATTAAAGTGACTTTATTTGATAGAGTATTCGGCGGAAATGATGCTGTATATGGTTTAACAGAGGGCGCTATTGACGGAGCAATTGCTCAATATGGCGAAGACAAAGCTGTCAGCTTTCCGAACACTGCTTACAGCCTTCCATGTTACTACGCTGTAACAGGAACAAAAGTTACAACTTTAAAAGAATTAAAAGAAGCTCTTGGCGTTGTTAAAACACTTATGACAAGAGAAAAAAGATTAAATGATGCATTCATGTCAGGTGTTGCTACAGCACTCTGTGCAGAATTCATCGAAGTTCTGAAATATATCGATGGTGCAGCACCATACGAAGAACCATGCTACGGACATCTTGCAGATGCTGTCATCCGTGAACTTGGTGTTCCGCTTGTAACAGGCGATATCCCTGGTGTAGCAGTAATCCTCGGATCTGCTCCTACAACAGAAGAAGGCGTTGCTCTTGTTAAGAGCTATCAGGCACAGGGTATCCTCGTAACACTGGTTGGCGGAATCATCGATCAGGTTGCAGAAGCCGGAATGAAGACAGGTGCAAACGTACGTGTTATCCCGCTTGGAAAAGACGTTACAGCAGTTATCCATGTAGTATCTGTTGCACTTCGTGCAGCTCTGATCTTCGGTAACGTAACACCTGGAGATGCAGGCACACTGATGAAATACACAATGGATCGTGTACCGGCATTCGTTAATGCATTCAAACCTCTGGATGACGTGATCGTAGCCTGTGGAGCTGGTGCTATCGCACTTGGATTCCCGGTTATCACAAACGAAACAGAAAACATCTTCCGTGTACCGAAGAGCCTGATCGTTCAGGAAGACGTAGAAAAATTCAATGCTACATCTCTTGAAGCACGTGATATCAAGATCAAGATCACAAACATCGATATTCCGGTTGCATTTGCATCCGCATTCGAAGGTGAGATCATCCGCCGTAAAGACATGCAGGTTGAGTTTGATGGTTCCCGTGTAGACTGTGCAGAGCTTGTACAGACATGTGATGCATCTGAAGTAGAAGACCACAAGATCACAGTAGTCGGACCGGAAGTAGACGACATGGAACTTGGAAGCAAGAACAGCATCGCATATGTTGTTAAAGTTGCCGGCAAGAACATGCAGGCTGACTTCGAACCGGTTATCGAGCGTAAATTCCACAACTACATCAACTGTATCGAAGGTGTATACCATACAGGACAGCGTGATATGCAGCGTATCCGTATCAGCATTGATGCATTCAATGCAGGATTCAAGATCAAACATATCGGTGAAGTTCTTTACGCATCTGTTAAAAATGAATTTGACGCAGTTGTTGATAAATGTGAAGTTGTTATCTACACAGATCCGGCAGAATGTACAAGAGTACGTCATGAAGTTGCCATCCCGATCTTCGATAAACGTGATGAGCGTCTTGATACTCTGACAGATGAATCTGTAGATGTATATTACAGCTGTATCCTCTGCCAGGCATTCTCTCCAAGCCACGTATGTGTAGTAACACCAGAGAGACTTGGACTTTGCGGTGCCGTTTCATGGCTGGATGCAAAAGCTACACATCAGCTTGATCCGAACGGACCTTGCCAGGTTATCACAAAAGAACGTCCGATCGATGAGAACCTTGGTTCTTACGAAGATGTTGATGAAGCAGTTCAGAAATTCTCACAGGGTGCTCTGGAGCACGTTACACTATACTCCATCATGCAGGATCCTATGACTTCCTGTGGATGCTTCGAATGTATCTGCGGTATCGAGCCATTCTCAAACGGTGTAGTTATCGCTAACCGTGAGTATGCAGGCATGACTCCTCTTGGAATGACATTCCCTGAAATGGCTTCCATGACAGGTGGCGGTGTTCAGACTCCAGGATTCATGGGACATGGAAAACACTTCATTTCCTCCAAGAAATTCATGAAGGCTGAAGGCGGTATCGAACGTATCGTATGGATGCCGAAAGAACTGAAAGAGTTCGTTGCTGAACGTCTCAACAAGACAGCTCAGGAACTCTACGGAATTGAAAACTTCACAGACATGATCGGTGATGAAACAGTAGCAACAGATCCGGAAGCACTGGTTGAATACCTGACCGAAAAAGGACATCCGGCTCTGGCTATGGATCCAATGATGTAACTCCTGCAAAGGAAATGAATGCTCGCATTCATTTCCAGGGGAGTTAACCCTGAGTTTTGAACTGCAACGTAAAGCTGTTGCAAACAGCGAGTTGCAGGAAAAATTCAGGGTTTATCTGGAAAAAACTTGCACAGCGTAAAGTTGCGAAGCAACGGGCTGTGAGAGAATTCCAGGGCTTAACCTGAGAATGTTTTTTTTGATATTTTTTTAACATAAATAGCCAAGTTCCCTTGTAACATGGCTATTTATGGTGTATAATATTTTCAAGTTTTTTAATAATTTAGAGGAGGCTTATGAGAAATGCCGTTTAATCAGAAACCACAGAAATTTAATGCAAAGATTAACGCTGTCACAATCGGAAGCGGAGATAAGACTGTGACAATCGGTGGAGAAAATTCTTTCCCGTTTTACACATTTGATGCACCAACAGAGAACACAGCAAAAATCGGTGTAGAAATCTCTGACCTTGGACTGGATGAATTTTCAGAAGGTGTAAAAGCTTATTATGAAGGTGCTGCAACAATGGCTGAGATCGCTCAGAAAGCAGCAGCTATTGAAGGTGCAGATTTTGTTGCCCTGATCCTGGATGGTGGAGACCCGAATGGAGCAAACAAATCTGTTGAAGAACTTATCGAGGTTGTTAAAGAAGTGGCTGACGCTATCGACTGTCCACTCGTTGTAGAAGGCTGCAAGAACGTAGAGAAGGATGCGGAACTTCTTCCAAAAGTTGCAGAAGTACTTCAGGGAAGAAATGCACTTCTTCTGTCTGAAAAAGAAGAAAACTACAAAGCAATCGGTGCAGCAGCAGGTCTGGCTTATAATCAGATTGTTGGTGCTGAATCAGCCGTTGATATCAACCTTGCAAAACAGCTGAACGTTGTTACTACACAGCTTGGTGTTGATGCGAAGAAGATCGTTATGAACATCGGCAGTGCAGCAGCTGGTTACGGATATGAGTACGTAGTTTCTACTATGGACCGTATCAAAGGTGCAGCATTAGGTCAGAACGACAACATGCTGCAGATGCCTATTATTACTCCTGTATCCGCAGAAACATGGGCAGTAAAAGAAGCAACTGCTTCTGAAGCTGATATGCCTGAATGGGGATCAGCAGACGAGCGTGGAATCGATATGGAAGTTATGACTGCAGCAGCAGACCTTGCTGCTGGTTCTGATGCCGTAATCTTAAGACATCCGGAATCTGTTAAGACAATTTCCAAACTGATCAAAGCACTTGCTTAAGGAATAATAGGAGGAAAAATTAGCTATGGCACTGAATGGTATTCAGATTTTTAAATTAACACCAAAGAAAAACTGTAAGGAATGTGGATGTCCTACATGTATGGCTTTCTCCATGAAAGTTGCACAGGGCGCAATGAAAATTGAACAGTGTCCACATATGTCTGACGAAGCACTGGCTTCTCTGTCTGAGGCAACTGCTCCGCCGATGAAGACAATCAAGATCGGAACAGGTGATGCAGAATTCACTCTCGGAGGAGAAACTGTTCTGTTCAGACATGAAAAAACATTTGTAAGTAAACCAAGATACGCTGTATCTCTTTGCACATGCATGGATGATGCAGAAGTTGATGCGAAACTTGCAGCAATCCCACATGTAGACTATGACCGTATCGGTGAAAGAATGCATGTAGAACTTGTATACGTAAACTGCAGCGCAGACGCAGATGCTGCTAAATATACAGCACTCGTAGAAAAAGCAAAAGGACTTGGAAGAACTCTCGTTCTTGGATGTACAGATCCTGAAATCGCTAAAGCTGCTCTTGAAGTATGCAAAGATGGAAAACCGGTTCTTAACGGAGCAAACGCAGCTAACTATGAAGCAATGAATACAGTTGCTACAGAAGCTGGCGTAGTTCTCGGTGTATCCGGAAAAGATCTTAACGAGCTTTACGATACCGTAGCAGCTCTTGAAAAACTTGGCAACAAGAACCTTGTTCTTGACACAACAGGCGCTGACATCAAAGAAACCTTTGCAAACACTGTACAGGTTCGTCGTGCAGCTCTGAAAGACCAGGATAGAACATTTGGATATCCGTCCATCGTTAATCTGGTTAAACTTGCGAAGGGTGATTATCATTTACAGGCAGCACTTGCTTCCATCTTCACAATGAAATATGGTTCCATCATCGTTATGGAGCAGATGACATATGCAGAGGCACTTCCACTGTTCGGTCTTCGTCAGAACGTTTATACAGACCCACAGAAACCGATGAAAGTAGAGCCGGGTATCTACCCACTCAACGGCGCAGACGAGAACTCCCTCGTTGTTACAACCGTAGACTTCGCTCTTACATACTTCGTAGTTTCCGGCGAACTGGAACGTTCCGGTGTACCGCTTAACCTGGTTATCAACGATGCAGGCGGACTTTCCGTACTGACATCCTGGGCAGCTGGTAAATTCTCCAGCACCAGCATTTCTGAGTACATCAAAGAAGCAGTTGAACCGAAGGTTAAATGCCGTAAGCTTGTAATTCCTGGTAAAGTAGCAGTCCTCAAGGGCGACCTTGAAGCAAAACTTCCGGGATGGGAGATTATCGTAGGACCTAGAGAAGCAGTTCAGCTTGTGAAATTCTTAAAAGATATGCAGGCATAATGTCCGCATAAAAATAAACCAATGCTCAGGGAGAGACGTTCTCCCCTGGGACATCAAAAACCATGTAAAGGAGAACACAGGTATGGCAAAATTTGTTACTATTGGAGAGAGACTTTCCACAACAGCACCAGCAGTTAATAAAGCATTCACAGAGAGAGATCCTGAGCCGATCCTTAAAAGAGCAAAACAGCAGCTTGACGCAGGTGCTACATACCTCGATGTAAATATCGGACCAGCAGAAAATGATGGACCGGAACTGATGAAATGGGCTGTAGAACTTCTGCAGGGCAACTTCGATAACGTTCCGCTTGCACTGGATACTTCCAACGTAGCAGCTATCGAAGCTGGTATTTCCGTATATAACCGTTCCAAAGGAAAACCGATCGTAAACTCCGCTGATGCAGCTGGAAGAATCGGATACGTTGATGTTGCAGCAGCTAACGATGCAATCGTTATCGCTCTTTGCAACGGTGAAGGAATCGCAAAAGACAATGACGAACGTATGATGTACATGCAGACTCTGATGGAAAGAGGAATGGAACAGGGTATGGACGTTGAGAACGATATGTGGTTTGATCCGTTATTCCTGGTTATCAAAGGAATGCAGGACAAACAGATGGAAGTTCTTGAATTCATCAAAATGATTTCTGATATGGGAATGAAGAGCACCGGTGGTCTTTCCAATAACTCCAACGGTATGCCAAAACATATCCGTCCGATCATGGACTCCGCTATGGTAGCTATGGCTATGATGCAGGGACTTACATCCGCAATCGTTAACCCTAACGACCTGCGCCTGATGGAAACAATCAAATCCTGCGATATCATCAAAAACAACTACCTGTACGCAGATTCCTATCTGGAAATCTAATCAGTCTGACTTTTTTACGGCTGTAGATAAAAAAAGGCTGGAGGCTTCGCGGCCTCTGGCCTTTTTTGTAAATAGGCGAGAAAGGTGGTTACCGCATGTTTAAGGTGACATTTGCATTTGAAAATGGCAGTGAGGTAGAAGCATTTGCCAATGCGGGGGATAATCTGCTGGAGGTTGCACGTGGTGCGAATGTGGCAATCGATGCACCATGTTCCGGAAACGGAGCCTGCGGAAAGTGTCGTGTGCAGTTAAAAGGCGGAGAACTGGACTCGAAAAAAACTCTTCATATTTCTGATGAGGAATTTGAAAAAGGGTGGCGTCTGGCATGTATGAGCAAAATCTGCGCGGATGTAGAAGTACTTGTACCAGACATTGCATCTGCTTATAAGAGCAGAATGAAAGTGGCTGACTTAAGTTCCAAAGAAGAAATTGCAATTTTTGAAAAAGCAAAGAATCAGGTCGAGGAGACCGGAATTCAGTTAAGAAACAGTCTGGAAGTTGTAGAACTGAAGATGGCAGAACCTACTCTGGATGATACCATGCCGGATGTGGAGAGACTGACAAGAGCGCTTCGGAAATTTATGAATCTGAATCGAATCAGAGTTCCGTATACCGTTCTTCGTAAACTCCCGGATGTCCTTCGTGCAAGTAAATTTTCTGTGAAGTGTGTGGTTCGTGTCACACCAAATGACATGTTTGTTTACGATATCTTCGACAGCAAAGAGGACGTCATTATGGGCGGCCTTGCAGTAGATATCGGTACAACGACCGTATCAGCAGTGATCATTGATATGGCAACAGGAGAAATCCTCGCAAAGAGTTCTTCCGGTAACGGACAGATTCGTTATGGTGCGGATGTTATTAACCGTATCATTGAGACGACAAAGCCAGGCGGAATCAAAAAGCTTCAGGATGCTGTAATTAAAGAAACCATCAATCCGATGATCCATGAGATGTGCAGAAGCATTCATCTTCCGGAGAGTCAGATCTATCGTATGTGTGTGGCATCCAATACCACAATGAATCATCTGTTTGCAGGAATCAATGCGGATTATCTGCGTACAGAACCATATATTCCAGCATTCTTTAAGACAAATTCTCTGTTTGCATCTGACGTTGGAATTGAGATTAACAAAGATGCACACATCATCATGGCTCCGAATATCGGAAGCTATGTAGGCGGAGATATCACAGCAGGTACACTGGTAAGTATGATCTGGAATCGACCGGAGTTTTCACTGTTTATCGACCTTGGTACAAACGGAGAGCTTGTTTTTGGTAACTCTGACTTTATGATGAGCTGTGCCTGTTCTGCCGGACCTGCATTTGAGGGTGGAGATATCAGCTGCGGTATGCGTGCGACAGACGGTGCGATCGAAGCATGTACGATCGATAAAGAAACCATGGAGCCAACTTACAAAGTAGTCGGTGAACCTGGAACAAAACCGGTTGGCCTCTGCGGCTCCGGAATCATTGATGTGATCAGTGAACTTTATATGACAGGAATCATCAATCCGAAGGGAAAATTTGTCCGTGAAGGTAAGAGAGTTCGTCATGACCATTATGGAATGGGAAGTTATGTGATCGCATTTGAGGACGAAGTCGGTTCTGTGAAGGATGTTGAGATCACAGAAGTAGATATTGATAACTTCATTCGTGCAAAGGGAGCAATTTTCTCCGCAATCCGCACGATGCTTTCTTCTCTTGATTTTGATGTATCCATGATCGATGATGTTTATGTTGCAGGTGGTATCGGCAGTGGAATTAATATGCAGAATGCAGTAAACATCGGTATGTTCCCGGATGTTCCAATCGAGAAGTTTCACTATATTGGTAACTCATCACTGACAGGTTCTTATCTGATGCTTCTTTCTACTGAGGCAGAACGCAAGACTTATGAGCTTGCTTCCAATATGACCTATATGGAGCTTTCTACAGTTCCGACTTATATGGATGAGTTTGTGGGAGCATGTTTTATCCCGCATACAGATGCGTCCATGTTCCCGAATGTAAAACAGAGATAAGAGGTGTGTTATGAGTTCTGACGTAAAAACTACATTTGATCCGGCAGAAACAGAATCTGTAGGAGATAAACTGGGATATGGAAAAGACAGCAAAGAGCGTCTCCCGTGGGAACATTATCTGAGCCAGTATCAGGAAGCTGATCCGAAGGAAATTGCCACACGACTTGGCATTTCCTATAATGAAGAGCAGAAGTATTTTACTTTGAAATTCCTTGGAACGGTCTATCAGATTTCCTGGCCGGATTTTCAGGTCAGCCATGAAGAGGATGATATGGGATTTTATCCTCTGGAAACCATGGTCTATGCCAGAACTCTGACGATCCGCTTTCTGCTGAATGGTGCTGCATCACAGGGCACCGGTAAATTTAAAACATACAGAGAAATGCCGTGGGGAGAAGTGTATCTCCGCCAGTTCGACGGACGCTGCATTAAGCGTCTGGCATTCTCTTATGGTAATAGAATTAAAGATTTTCAGGCAATTATGGAACACATACATTGCGTATCGGTAAAGCACGGTGACATTGCTTACCAGCTGGAAATCTTTCCGGGATATCTGGTTCAGATGATTCTGTGGGAAGGTGATGACGAGTTCCCGCCGTCCTCACAGATTCTGTTTTCGGATAATTTCCCGGTATCCTTCCAGGCAGAAGATATGGCTGTCATGGGAGACGTGATCATCGGATCACTGAAATCTTACGCGAAAGTAATATGAATACCATGGTTAAAAGTTTTAAATCCACATGAGCTTGCTCATAGGTGGATGAAAGAACTTGGAACCCGCCCCGATATGAACATAAAAGTGGGATGTTAATCTTACGATATGCGAATGTCGGGCAGGATTGTGACAGTGTGTAGCACGGAACAATCCGTAGATATTAAAGGAATATGTGCATAAAAAAAGGAGGTAACTTTTATGGGATTCAAAAGTGACATCGAAATTGCACAGGAGTGCGAAATGCTGCCAATCACAAAGATTGCAGAAAAAGCAGGTATTGATGACAAATATCTGGAGCAGTACGGAAAATATAAAGCAAAGATTGATTACAATCTTCTGAAAGAAAGCGACAGAAAAGACGGCAAGCTGATCCTTATGACAGCCATCAACCCGACACCGGCAGGCGAGGGAAAAACTACTACAACAGTAGGTCTTGCTGACGCAATGCAGAAACTTGGAAAGAACGTCATGGTAGCGCTTCGTGAGCCATCCCTCGGACCGGTATTTGGTGTTAAGGGCGGCGCAGCAGGCGGCGGTTATGCACAGGTGGTTCCGATGGAAGACATCAACCTTCATTTCACAGGTGACTTCCATGCAATCGGTGCAGCAAACAACCTTCTTGCAGCAATGATCGACAACCATATCTTCCAGGGTAACGCACTGAACATCGACCCGAGAAAGATCACATGGAAGAGATGCGTGGATATGAATGACCGTCAGCTTCGTAACGTAGTAGACGGACTTGGCGGAAGAACAAACGGTATGCCGCGTGAAGACGGATACGACATCACTGTTGCATCCGAGATCATGGCTGTTCTCTGTCTTGCAAGCGATATCACAGACCTGAAAGAAAGACTTTCCAGAATCATCATCGGATACACATATGGTAAAGTATCCGAACAGAAACCGGTAACAGCTGGTGACCTTCACGCAGAAGGTGCTATGACAGCCCTCCTGAAAGATGCCCTGAAACCGAACCTTGTTC
>CAVBPN010000245.1:3191-35110 GCA_963597235.1 bacterium | reverse complement strand
TGTGCCAGTTCGTGGACGACAACGTAGTCGAGGAGCTCCGGCGGCATCAGCACCAGCTTCCAGTTAAAGTTCAGATTACCGGCGGAGCTGCAGCTTCCCCAGCGGGTCTTCTGCTCCCGGATCGTGATGCGGTTATAGGTAACTCCCATCCGTGCAGCAAAATATGCGGTTCGCTCCGGAAATATTTTTTTCGCTCTTGCGATACCCTCCCGACGCTCCTCATCTGTAATTACATGAACATTCTCACGATATGCTTCCACTTTTTTCTGCTGTATAAGTATCCATGCTTCATGATCTCTTACAAATTTTGCGATACGGTATTTTGCCAGGCGGAGCGGTGCACGTACAACGACGCTTCCATCCGGTCTTACCTGCAATGTCACGGTTTTTCTGTCAGAACGTATCAGTTCGTACTCTGTCAAAACTTTATCCTCTCCATCCTCTGGTCTGAAATATTCTCCTGTCACTGCCAGCTACATTACCTTCGTCCATACCAGGTCAGTCTCTCGTCATGAGCATCAGCAATGTTCCGGAATCAAACTCCACAACCGCCTCTTCGTCCACGATCTCATTGCTGACTGTGAGTCCGCTGTCCGCAACTTTCAGGTGATATCCTTTCAGCGGATACTTAAATCCTTTCAGAGTCAGACCGGTCAGATCTCCCTCAAGAGAAAAGAACGAAACATATTTTCCAAACTGCTCCGCCTTTTTCAGAACCGTATGGTTTTCAATAAGTTTCATATAATTCCACTGATCAAGAAGCGTAATATCCGCTCCACGGTTTCTTCCGTGTACCAGCAGCCCGAAATTCGCCATAAGATGATCGATCCGTCGTCCGGTCGCTCCCAGAATCGTAATTTTCTCTGCCCCACGGTCCACAGCAAAATTCACTGCCGACTGTGTATCAGAATCATCCTTTTCCGGTTTCAGGCGCACGATTTCTGTATCTGTCAGTGTTTCCAGATATTTCGTGCCCTCTTCCGTAAGACTGTCAAAATCTCCTACTGCCACTTCCGGCTTCCATTCTGTCCCTTTAAAGAACTCTACGCCCCTGTCTGCCGCGATCAGACATGTATTTTCTGTTTTATTTTTCTTTAAAAAATCGAGGGCAAAATCTCTCTGGATATTGCCCCCGCTTACGATGATCACATCTTTCATGCTCTTCCTCAGTCAATTTCTGCTTTAATCTTGTCCATCTTCTTCATAATATCATGGACATTTGTTTCCAGATCACCATTGAATACATAAGAACCTGCAACCAGAAGATTCGCTCCGGCTTTCATAACAGTTTCCATGGTCTCGCCATTGATTCCGCCATCAACCTGTATATCTACATCCAGCTCCTCTTTATCAATCAGTTCTTTCAGTTCCACGATCTTCTCTGTACATTCCGGAATATATTTCTGTCCGCCAAATCCCGGCTGAACAGTCATGATAAGAACCATATCCACATCTTCCAGAAGATGACTGATATCATTCACCGGTGTTGCCGGTTTAATAGAAACGCCTGCTTTTACGCCGGCATCTTTAATCAACTCAATTGCTCTCTCCAAATCCTCACATGCTTCTGCATGTACAGTAATGGAATCTGCACCGCAGTCCACAAAATCCTGAATATAACGTTCTGGTGCTGATACCATCAGATGTACGTCAAAAAACATTTTGGATTCTTTGCGGATAGAACGGATTACCGGCATTCCGAAAGAAATACTCGGCACAAAATCTCCATCCATAACATCAATGTGAAGCCATTCAACTCCAGCTTTCTCTAAAGTCTGAATCTGTTCGCCCAGGCGGTTAAAGTCCGCCGACAAAATTGAGGGGCACAATCGATATTCCATTTAATATCTCCTTTTCTCTTTCAATTCTTCATATAAACTAAGGTAATCTTCATATCGGAGTCTGCTGATCTCGCCATTCTCCAGAGCTTCCTTTACTCTGCAGCCCGGCTCATGGATATGTCTGCATCCCTGAAATCTGCATTCGTCCTCATATTTTCGAAATTCAGGAAAATAATCCTTCAGCTCCTGTTCTTCCATATCCGTCAGATACAGAGAGGAAAATCCCGGCGTATCCATCAGGAAGGTATCCTCTCCTACCGGAATGACCTGAGAATGCCTGGTCGTATGACGGCCTCTTTTCAGCTTACGGCTGATCTCGCCTGTTTCCATCTGCACTTCACCCTGCAGAAGATTCGTCAGGGATGATTTACCGACTCCGGAAGGACCTGCCACGACAGTCGTCTTTCCATGAAGGATCCTGTGGATCTCATCCAGGCCTTCTTTTTCCAGGGCACTGGACAGGATCACATGATATCCGCAGCTTCGGTACGTATCATAAAGTGCCTTTGTTTCTTCCTCTGCTGCAAGATCTTTTTTATTAAAGCATATCACTGCCGGAACCTCTGCCTGCTCCATCATGATCAGGAAGCGGTCCAGCAGCATAAAATTCGGTTTCGGGTTCTCCAGTGCAAAGATCACAAATGCCTGATCGACATTCGCAACAGCCGGACGGATCAGTGAATTCTTCCGCGGAAGAATCTTGATCAGATTTCCCGTCTGTTCCTGCTCATCCAGAACAGTGATCTCTACATTGTCGCCCACAAGCGGTTTCTGATTATCCTTACGAAAGATTCCCTTTGCCTTACATTCATAAAGCACTTCGTCCTCTCCATAGACATAATAGAAACCGGCAATTCCTTTAATGATTTTTCCCTGCATGTATTACTCTGCCTTCTTGAAGGTAAGCGGATACTGTCCAAGCTGCTGGAAGTTTCCATCAATGATCTCAGATACATACAGTGTTCCCTCACTGACACCAGGAGCTCCTGTGATATCCAGTGTATACGGGAAAGTGATCTTCTCGCCGTCAACAACCTTTGTGGAAGTTGTCTCGCCGTTTACTTCCTGGATCAGTTCCAGCCTGATCGCACCATTCTGATATCCGGTTGGTGTATTCAGTGTCTGTGTACATTTCCATACTTCACCATTTGCGGCTGCTGCACTCTGCTGAGCGGTATCTGTTGTATTCTCTGCAGATGCAGAATTGTCAGAAGCGGTATCTTCCGTTGTATCAGCGGCTGGAGCTTCATTTCCACTGCTTACTACAATCTCGATCGGCTGGTCCGGATCTGCATATTCATCTGCCGCAGGACTCTGAGAAATAACTTCTCCGGATGCAACATCACTGCTCTGCTGCTCTGTTACCTGAATATCTGTCCATTTTCCGAGTGTTGTAATGGCATCATTCTTTGTCATGCCGACAACGCTTGGTACGGATACACTGTTTCCATAGTCCAGTCCACGGCTGACAACCAGTGTGACTTCATCACCTGCGGAAACGCTGCTTCCGGCTGCCGGTGTAACAGAATCCACATATCCCGGATTAACCAGCGGATAGCCGGTTCCGTCATCCTCACTATATTCTTTCTGAACGGTTACAGTCAGTCCGAGATCTTCCAGTGTCTGTTGTGCATCTATACCGGTCTCCCCGGAAAGATCAGGCATCGTTACTTCCTGCTGACCTTTACTGATGTAATATTTCAGAGTTGTATACTGTTCTACTTTTGTTCCTGCCTGAATATCCTGTGAAGAAATTCTTCCCTTTTCCTGAGTGGAATTCTCTTCACCCATCATCTGTTTACCAAGTTTTTCTTCTTCCAGAAGAGCTGCTGCCTCGTCTTCTGTCTTTCCAACCAGATTCGGTACTGTGACCATTCCGTCTTCGTCTGTGCCTGTTGTATCAGCTGTCTGTTCCTGCTGATTGTCTGCTGTTTCATCACTTCCGATGATGCCGGCAGCTTTACCGATAAAGAAAATTGCGATCACAAGGATCACGGCTCCTGCAACAAGCGCCAGGATCGTAAGCACACTGCTTGATTCTTTATGTTTCTTTTTATTTTTTGATTTCTTTTCTTCGCGTCTGCGGCGATAATCTTCTTCATAATCATCATCGTCATCGTCATAATCGGTATCCAGATCTTCATCTTCCAGATCTGCGACATCTGACTTACGCTGTCCGGTGCGGTTCTTCGGTGTATGCTTAATTTCGCCAAGCTCCTCATCAGAGATCACAACCGTCTTTGCTTCATTGTCAACAGAAGACAGTTTTACAAAATCACCCTGCGGATCGATCAGAGAATGTTTCAGGTCTGCGATCACTTCTTCCATCTTTTCATAACGACGGTTTACACTCTTCTGTGTACATTTCAGGATGATCTGCTCCAGGCTGTACGGAAGTTCTTCTGTATATACGCTCGGCGGAACCATTTCTTCCTGAAGGTGTTTGATCGCGATCGCAACTGTTGTATCACCTTCAAACGGAACACGTCCTGTTACCATCTCATACAGTGTGATACCAAGAGAATAGATATCGCTCTTCTCATCACTGTAACCGCCTCGAACCTGCTCCGGAGAACTGTAATGTACAGAGCCCATCACATTCGAGCTGATCGTGTTGGAAGAAGCCGCTCTTGCAATACCGAAATCCGTAACTTTTACCTTACCATCGGTTGAAATGATGATGTTCTGCGGTTTTACATCACGGTGAATGATTCCATGATTGTGGGCTGCTTCCAGTCCCATGGAAACCTGAATGGCAATGCTTGTTGCTTCTTTAATAGAAAGCTTACCCTTCTTTGCAATATACTCTTTCAGGGTGATTCCCTCGATCAGTTCCATGACGATGTAATATACACCATCATCATCACCGACATCAAATACATTTACAATGTTCGGATGCGTAAGTTTTGCTGCTGCCTGCGCTTCGCTGCGGAATTTACGGATAAATGTTGTATCCTCTCTGAATTCCGGCTTTAATACCTTAACTGCCACAAAGCGGTTGAGCTTATGATCTTTTGCTTTATATACATCGGCCATTCCGCCGGTGCCTATTTTACCTAATATTTCATAGCGTTCCGCTATGATCATTCCCGTCTTTAACATTTTTCCACCTCATTTGTGAATGGTTCTACCAGTATGACTGCTATGTTGTCTTTACCACCGTTCTGGTTCGCTTCTCTGAGAAGTCTCGCACCTTTATCCGGCAGCTCCTCTGTCTGGTCCAGTATGATTTCCTCTAATTTACTGTCCTCTACCATATTGCTCAGACCATCGGAACACATAAGAATCGTACTGTCCGGTTCCAATTTCAGGTCAAAAAAGTCAATATCTACGGTTCTCTCTGCACCAAGTGCCCTGGTGATGATGTTCTTATCCGGATGATTTCTGGCTTCTTCCGGTTTAATCTCTCCCATACGTACCATCTCCTGTACCAGAGAATGGTCTTTTGTCACCTGACGGATCTCGCCCTGAATCACGTACAGACGACTGTCACCTACATTGGCCACATATGCATAATGACCGACAACTGTGCAGACAACAATCGTTGTTCCCATTCCCCTCAGATGTTCTTCTCTTCGGGAACGCTCCAGAATCTCCGTATTTGCAGTCTCAATGGCATGACGAATCACCTTGATAGGGTTGAAATCCGCATCTCTCCGAATCTCGTCCACCAAGGTCTGAACAGCATGCGAAGACGCATAATCCCCAGCATTATGTCCGCCCATACCATCAGCAACGACAAACAGATTCGGAAGGTTTCCAACCGGGTTTTCAGAAACGAACACATAATCCTGGTTCATTTTCCTTTTCTGCCCTACATCCGTAGCTGAATATACCCTCATGTCACTTCTCACTTTCTGTTTTTTCCATGTATCTTTTTCTTAACTGACCACAGGCACCGTCAATATCGCTGCCCATTTCCCTTCTAATAGTACCATTTATTCCACATTTTTCAAGATTTATTTTGAAATTCTCCACAGCCTCACGGGTGGAACGCACAAAGGAACGCTCCCTGACCGGATTGACCGGAATCAGATTCACATGGCAGTTCAGCCCCTTAAGACGGCCTGCAAGTTCCTGTGCATTTTCCTTACTGTCGTTTACCCCTGCAACAAGACTGTATTCAAACGTGATCCTACGTCCCGTCTTATCAAAGTAATTCCGACATGCCGCCAGCAGTTCGTCTATGGAATATTTATTGGCAATCGGCATAAGTTCCCGTCTTTTCTCATCGTTTGGCGCATGAAGGGAAACAGCCAGTGTCATCTGCAGCTTCTCTTCTGCCAGCTCATAGATTTTCGGCACCAGACCACAGGTAGAAACGGTGAGGTTTCTCTGGCTGATATGGATTCCGCCGTCCTCTGTCAAGATATGGATAAATCTGAGAAGGTTGTCATAATTATCAAGCGGCTCTCCGGTTCCCATCACGACTACATTAGAGACTCTCTCTCCGATGGAGGTCTGGATCCGGTAGATCTGGTCAAGCATCTCAGACGTAAGAAGGTTTCTGGTCAGTCCCCCGATCGTCGATGCACAGAAACGGCATCCCATACGGCACCCTGCCTGTGAAGAAATACAGACGGAGTTTCCGTATTTATAGCGCATCAGGACACTTTCGATCATATTTCCATCCGACAGACGGAACAGATATTTTCTGGTCCCGTCTACTTTTGAAGTCTGCACATCCAGCGTTTCCAGTGCCGTGATCGGATAATCTTTCAGCTTCTCTTTCAGGCTCTTCGGAAGATTTACCATCTCATCATAAGAAGTTACCAGATGTTCATGCAGCCAGCTGTAGATCTGTTTTGCACGGAACGGTTTCTCTCCGATCTGTGTCATGAGTTCTTTCAGCTCATCTATCGTCATTGATTTAATATCTGTCATAATTATTTCCTTCTGAATCTTGCAATGAAGAAACCGTCTGTACCATGCACTCCCGGAAGCATCTGCAGATAGCCCAGCCCAGTCGTCTCCGAATGAAGTTCTTCCGGGATAAATTCATCAATGCTTTCCAGTTTAAATGGATGGTTATTCATAAACCACATCATATTTTCTTCGTTTTCTTCTTTTGCGATCGTACATGTACTGAACACCAGTACACCTCTCGGTTTTACATATTCGGCAGCCTTATCCAGAATCGTTCTCTGGAGGATCACAAGTTCTTCCTCTTTCTGCGCTGTGGAACGATATTTGATCTCCGGCTTCTTTCCGATCACGCCATAACCGGAACACGGTACATCTGCAAGCACGATATCTGCCTTACATTCAGATTCCACATCAAAGATTGTCGCATCCTGCACTTTCGCCTGCACATTGATCGAGCCTGTCCTGTGAATGTTTTCATTGATTAGATCCACTTTGTACTGGCTGACATCGCGTGCATCTACGGTACCATAGCCTTCCATCTTATCACCCATATGAAGGCTTTTTCCTCCGGGTGCCGCACACATATCAATGACATAGTCACCCTTCTTAGGGTTTGCAATCTCGGCAACCAGCATGGAGCTTACATCCTGAACGACCATCTTTCCCTGGATAAATGCATCGAGTGCAAGGATATGATTATATCCGGAAATACGCTTTGCATAAGGAAGATATGGCGCCTGCTCCACTTTTACGCCCTGATTTTTCAGACTTTCGCAGATCTTGTCTACCGAATTAAGGTATGTACGGCAGCGGACAGTCACCGGTTTCTCTTCCAGAAAATCTGCAAGCATCTTTTCCGTTGTCTCTTCTCCGTAATCATTCAACCAGCGTTCTACCAGCTCTTCCGGCATGGAATACCGGACAGAGAGATAACGCACAAGATTTTCCTCTTTTGACGGATATGCCAGTTCGTCCATCTGTCTCGCAACCGTCCGGAGTACGCCGTTTACAAATGGTTTCAGATTATAGAAACCTTTTTTCTGTGCCAGCTTCACAGCCTCATTACAGACAGCACTGTCCGGCACACGGTCCATAAATTTCAACTGATAAACCGCGCTCCGGAGAATCTCACGGATCGGCGGTTTCATCTTGTCTACCGGAATCTTTGAAAAAGAATTGATGATATAATCAATCAGAATCCTGTATTCCAAAGTTCCCTCGCAGACTCTTGTAATAAAAGCACGTTCCTGTTTTGGCAGAAACTGATATTTCGATAAAGCATTGCGAATCGCAATATGGCTGTGTTCTCCCTCTTCATCGATCTGAAGAAGGATCTCCATAATCATTTCTCTTGTATTGATTCCACTAGTCATCTCGTCTTCTTCCTCCTGCAAGAATCAAAAGTCTCAGAAGCTGCAGTATGGAAGCAGCCAGTGCAGCCACATAAGTCATTGCCGCAGCTGTCAGTACCTTTTTTGCACCTTTTGTCTCATCCGGTCCCAGAATTCCTGTACTCTGAAGCATTTTCAGAGCTCTGGAAGATGCATTGATCTCCACCGGAAGCGTTACAAGCTGAAACAGCACTGCCAGTGAAAACAGAACGATTCCTGCAGTTACCAGCGGACGGATCCCGGAAAAGAGACCGATCAGGAATAACGGCCATGACAGGGTACTTCCAAAATTTGCAACCGGAACGATCGCGCTTCGGAATTCAAGCGGCGCATAGCCTATCGCATGCTGGATCGCATGTCCGCACTCATGTGCTGCAACGCCAGCTGCCGCAAGTGAAGTTTTATCATAAATGTCTTCTGAAAGACTTACGGTCTTTGTTCTCGGATCATAATGGTCGGTAAGACTTCCTGAGATTACCCGCACACGCACATCTGTAATGCCGGCTGCACGAAGGATTCTCTGTGCAACTTCCGCACCGGTCATGCCGGAGGCACTTCTGATCTTCCTGTAATAGGAAAATGTACTTTTCAGTCTTGTAGAAGCAGCAAGGGATAAAAGCATTCCAATGATCAGCAGCATATAGGTCCAGTCAAATCCATAATATCCGTATCCATAACCATATCCGTACATCCGCATCACTCCTTATGATCTTTCAGCATCGTTCCTGCAGTTACCTGATATCCACGAAGGAAAGCATCTACTTTCATTCGTTTCTTTCCTTCCAGCTGTACTTCTTTCAGAACCAGTGCGTTCTCTTTACATGCTACGTGAATGCCTGCTTTATCCACACCGATAATGCTTCCCGGCTCGGCTTTTCCACGTTTTTCAACTGCACATTTCCACACTTTCAGTGTCTTTCCATTCAGGAATGTATAGGCACTTGGCCATGGATTTAAACCACGCACAAGGCGTTCCAGCTCTGTGGCAGTTTTTGTAAAATCCATCAGTCCCATTTTTTTACTGATCATGGCGGCATACGGAGTCGGGCTTTCTTTCGGCTGTTTTGTATAAACTGCCGTTCCATCCACGATAGAAGGAATTGTTTTTACCAGAAGGGTGGCTCCTTCTTCTGCCAGTTTATCAAACAGGCTTCCACCCGTCTCATCTTCTGCGAGCGGTACGACTGCCTGTGAGATCATATCTCCGGTATCCAGTCCTTCTCCCATCTGCATGATCGTTACACCGGATTCTTTTTCTCCGTCGATCACTGCCTGTTGGATCGGTGCCGCACCTCTGTATTTCGGAAGAAGGGACGCATGGATATTCAGGCATCCGTACTTCGGCATATCCAGGATCGTCTTTGGAATGATCTGGCCAAAGGCGGCAACCACGATCATATCCGGTTCCAGTTTCTGTAACGTTTCCACAAATCCCGAATCACGGACTTTTAACGGCTGATAGACCGGAATATCATGTTTCAGTGCCTCTTCTTTGACCGGTGTCGGCAGAAGTGTCTTCCCTCTTCCTTTCGGTTTATCCGGCTGTGTGACAACGGCTGCCACTTCATAACCATTATCTACAAGTGCCTTAAGCGGTGGCACTGCAAAATCCGGTGTTCCCATATAAACAATTTTCATATAGCAGTCTGCTCCTCTTTTCTCCCGTTATACACGGGTCTGTTTTGTTATTGATCAGTCTTCGTCATAATTTGTTCTGTGAAGCTCGCCCTCTACCAGGTCTGTGTATATTTTTCCATCGAGATGATCGATCTCATGGCAGAATGCGCGTGCCAGAAGTTCTGTACCTTCATAGATCACTTCATTCATGTCCTCATCCATGGCTTTTACTTTTACATAGTTTGGACGTGTCACCTGACCTGCCATTCCCGGTACGCTTAAGCATCCTTCGTCACCGGTCTGTTCGCCGGAAGTCTCAAGGATCTCCGGGTTGATCAGTACGATCGGGCCTTCGCCTATATCAATGACTACGATTCGTTTCAGAATGCCGACCTGCGGTGCCGCAAGACCAACCCCCATTGCCTCATACATCGTGTCCAGCATGTCGTCGATCAGTGTTACGATCTTCGGGGTTACTTCTTTTACCGGTTTACTGATCTTTCTTAAAACCGGATCTTCTTCTGTTCTGATTACTCTAAGTGCCATTTCATTCTTCCTCTCTTTTTTCTTTCGTAGTGTATCTGAATACTACGGATTGCTCCACAACAAATTGTTCTCGCAATCCTTTATATATAGTCAAATTGAATAAAAAGTTTCCGGAATCCCGAATTTACTTCAATGTATTTCTCTGTTTTGTTTTTTATATCCTGAAGCACCTGCTCATCTCTGTGTTTCAGGTACAGGACCTTACGGTAGATATCATTGACTTTTCCTACGGATGCATACGCAGGACCGATCACATGGATCTGGTATTTCGTACTGACGCGCTCGATAAACTTCGCCAGATAATCCATTCCCTGCGTAAGAAGTTCTTCATCTTCACCGGATGCAAGTACCGAAAGCATATGAGCTGCCGGAGGATAATCCATCAGCATGCGGTATGCCATCTCTTCCTGATAAAAAGCCTCATAATCCTGCTTCGCAGCCGCCTGGATACTGTAATGATCCGGGTGATAGCTCTGTATGATCGCCTCACCGGATTTTCTTCCTCTCCCGGAACGGCCCACCGCCTGTGTAAGAAGCTGGAATGTTCTCTCCGCACAGCGATAATCTGCTGCGTTGAGCGAGAGGTCTGCTGCGATCGCACCGACCAGCGTCACATCCGGGAAATCATGTCCCTTAACGATCATCTGTGTTCCTACCAGAATATCTGCCTTATGCTCTGAGAAAGAGGACAGTATCTTCTCATAGCTGCCCTTCGTTCTTGTTGTATCATAGTCCATCCTGAGGACTCTCGCCTTCGGAAACGTCTTTCGAAGCACCTGTTCAATCTGCTGTGTTCCGGCCTTAAAGCCTCCAATATAAGGCGAACCGCATACCGGGCATTTCTCGACCCGCGGCTGTTCATAGCCACAGTAATGACAGACCAGTCTGCCATTATTATGTTCGGTCAGTGCCACATCGCAATGCGGACATTTCAGTGCTTCTCCGCAGGAGCGGCAGGAAACAAAGCCGGCATATCCCCTTCTGTTCAGAAAAAGTACCGACTGTTCCCCTCTCTCCAGCCGTCTCTCAATCGCTGTTTTCAGGCTTCGGCTCAGAATTGACCGATTTCCGTTCTTCAGTTCTTCACGGAGATCCACAACAGAAACTTCCGGAAGCGGCCGGTCCTCAAACCGGGCTTCCAGTTTTACCAGACAGTATTCTCCGTCCCTGGCTTTCGTGTATGCCTCAAGTGACGGTGTCGCAGACCCCATCACCAGGCGTGCATTTTCCATCCGGGCACGGTATTCCGCAGTTTCTCTGGCATGATATCTCGGACTGTTCTCACTTTTATAGGTCTGCTCATGTTCTTCATCAATGATGATCAGGCCAAGTTTCGAAAAAGGTGTAAACAGAGCAGAACGGGGACCTACCATAATCTGGATCTCGCCACGCTTTGCTCTCTTAAACTGGTCGTACCGCTCTCCTGTCGAAAGTCTCGAATTCAGGACCGACACTTTATCCCCGAACCATCCATAAAAGCAGCGGACCGTCTGATAAGTCAGCGCGATCTCCGGGATCAGAACGATTGCCTGCTTTCCTTCATCGATCACCTGCCGGATCAGTTTCATATAGATCTGTGTCTTTCCACTTCCGGTCACACCATGTATCAGTACCGGACGCGGTTTTTCCTGTTTCCACTCTTCTTTTATCTGCTGCAATGCCTGACTCTGGGCTTCTGTAAGAACAGACAGCTGTTCTCGCGGAATGGAAGAACCGTCTACGGACATACGATAGATTTCATCCTGCGTCACCTGTACCACACCCTGATCCAACAGAGGCCTTATGACCGATGCTGTCATCCCAAGTTCTTTTGTGGCTCTCGTATAATCCAGCTTTTTCTCTTCAAGAACCGCCCGAAGGAGTCTTGCTCTCGCTTTACATCGACCGCTCTCCAGTTCAGCTGCCAGCTTTTCTGCCGCTGCCTCGTCTATATTCAGCACTATAAAACGTTTTTCTTTTGCTTTGACCCTTTCTCTGACAGGGAGAACGGTCTTAAGTGCCTGCACCATCGTTGAACCATACCGGTTTTTCATCCATGCCGCAAGTGCGATCAGACGTTCCTCCGTGGTCTCCTCACTGCTGCAGATTCCGTGAAGCTCTTTCATTCTGGATGTATCAAACGCCGGCCTGTCAGAGAGACCGATCACATAGCCTTTTCTCTCATGATTACCGTTTCCAAAAGGAATGGTCACCACCATTCCCGGCTGAATCTTCTCTTCCAGTTCTTCCGGAACTCTGTATTGAAAACTGCGGTCAAGTTTTTCGTGGGATATATCCACAATGATATCCGCGTAGATCATTATTTATCTGCTCTTTCTTTATCCTCCTCGAGAATCTCTGCGATCAGGACTCTCTCATCCATAGGATACTTCTTACCTTTGATCTCCTGGTAATCTTCATGTCCCTTTCCTGCCAGGACAATGATATCTCCAGGTTCTCCATGATGGATTGCATAGGCGATTGCTTCCTTACGGTCACAAATCTCGACATATTTTCCATCAGTCTTACTGATTCCGATCTTGATATCATCAATGATATCCTGCGGTTTCTCAAATCTCGGGTTATCGGATGTGATGATCGTCAGGTCAGCAAGACGTCCGGAAACTTCGCCCATCTCATAACGGCGAGATTTTGCACGGTTTCCTCCGCATCCGAACATACATACCAGACGATGTGGATGGTATTCTCGAAGAGTAGTCAGAAGACTTTCCAATGCCATCGCATTGTGCGCATAGTCGATCATCAGTGTAAATTCATCAGAAACCTTTATCATTTCGATACGGCCTTTCACTCTTGCCACTTTCAGCGCCTTGATGATATTTTCCTGTGAGACATTAAAATGACGGCAGATTGCGATCGCAGTCAGGGAATTGTAAATGCTGAATTTACCCGGAATATCGATCTCGACCGGAAATTCCATCAGACCTTTCAGCTGGTAGGAAATGCCAAGATAACCCTTACCGCCTACCATATGTGCGTCTTCCGCACGCAGGTCCGCTTCCGGAGAAAATCCGTAAGTTTCAAGCTTACAGGTATGACCCTCAATGATCCGTTCAAAATGTTCATCATCACGGTTCACGATTCCCACACGACACTGGCGGAGCAGCATGGATTTACATCTGAGATAATCGTCAAAATCCTTATGCTCATTCGGTCCGATATGATCCGGCTCGATATTTGTAAAAATACCATAATCAAAAACAAATCCCTGTGTACGGTGAAGCATCAGTCCCTGCGAAGAAACTTCCATAACTACACAGTCGCATCCTGCATCTACCATCTTACGGAAATATTCCTGTACCAGATAAGATTCCGGTGTGGTATTCGATGCCGGAATGGATTCCTCTCCGATGATCGCCTCAATGGTTCCGATCAGTCCGACTTTGTATCCTGCATTCTCGAGAATGGATTTTACCATGTAAGTGGTAGTGGTCTTTCCCTTTGTTCCGGTAATTCCGATCGTTTTCAGTTTCTCCGCCGGATGGCCGAAATATGCGGCTGAAATAAAAGCCATCGCATAACGGGTATCTGCAACCTTAATTACGGTTACATCTTCCGGTGCTTCTACCTCTTCTTCAACAACCAGTGTCTTCGCACCTTTCGCAATAACATCCGGTACAAATTTGTGTCCATCCACAACTGCTCCGCGGATGCAGATAAACAGTGAGTTCTCTTCTACTTTTCGCGAGTCATACACAACGGTAGTGACTTCCTGTTCTGTACTGCCCTGACAGCAGATATATTCCAAACCTTCTAATAGTGTTGATATTTTCATATTGTCCTCCTCTGCCTCGGGATATATTTGTATTGCAGCCAATAACAACCACAACATACACTCCATTACAGAATAGCACAAACAGATTCTCTTTTCAATCTTTGTAAATCATGTCTTGCTATATCCTGTGACTGGCTGTATAATAGGACAGTAAAAAGAAAAACAGGGGAGCTGGCTGAAGCCGGCTGAGAGGAAACTGACTGGTTTCGACCCTTAACCTGATTTGGATAATGCCAACGTAGGGAAATACCGAATGTAAAACAGTAGAAGGTGCCCTCGTGGTGCCTTCTTTTTTTATTGCGTAGCACATCCTCAGGTAGAGTAAGGAGGTAATAAAGCCAAATGAATCCAAAAGAAACTACATCAACCCAGAAGCTCGCCATTGCAGGAGTGCTGACTGCGGCAGCTGTAGCAGGAAGTCTGATCAGTGTTCCGGTTGCCGGAAGTAAATGTGCTCCGGTACAGCATATGGTCAATGTCTTTGCCGCAGTCATGCTTGGTCCGTGGTGGGGGATTGGAATCGCTTTCTGTGCAAGCCTGATCCGCAACCTACTTGGAATCGGCAGTCTTCTTGCATTTCCGGGAAGTATGGTTGGCGCATTGTGCTGTGGACTGATCTACCGCTTCACCCGTAAATTAAGTCTTACCTGCGTGGCAGAAGCACTGGGAACCGGCATCCTCGGCGGACTTGCTGCCTATCCGGTCGCAAAACTTTTCATGGGGCTTGCCCCTGCCGGATTCACGGTATACATGATTCCATTTTTCATCTCAACATTTACAGGAAGTGTACTGGCCTTTGTCTTACTCCGTGTTTTTGAGAAAAGTCAGATTTTTGCCACTGCCAGGAGATAATCTATGTCACTTACTAATAATATAGAAGAAATTGCTTCCAGAATCCGACAGACTTCGCCAAAGATCCACTGCCTCACCAATCCGGTTACTATGCAGGATGTCGCCAATATCCTGCTGGCAGCCGGAGGAAGTGCCGTGATGGGTCAGGATGAACAGGAAGTCGAAGAGATTACTTCCTTCTGTACCGGAACACTTCTGAATACCGGAGTTCCGGACTCTGCTAAAATGCGAGCCTGCATCCTTGCCGGCCAGAAAGCAAATGAGCTCGGTCACCCGGTTGTCCTGGATCCGGTCGGTGCCGGTGCCAGTGTATTTCGAAAAAAAGAACTGAAAACTCTTCTTAAGACCGTTCATCCGACAGCGATTCGCTGTAATCAGGAAGAAGCCGTTGTTCTGTGTTCCCTTCTTTCGGATACGGACACGCCTTCAGAACATGGCGGTGTGGAAAGTGCTCTTACGTTGAATAACAAAGACGTCTGTCAGATTGCCTTAAAAACAGCCGGGCTTTTTCACTGTACCGTTCTGATCACCGGTCCGCAGGATGTCATATCTGATGGAAATAAGACGCAGATTCTGACCGGAGGTGATTCCAGGATCCGCCGGATCACCGGTGGCGGCTGTATGCTCTCTGCTCTCTGCGCACTGTTTTTATGTGCACATGCTTCTGCTTTTGATGCAGTCTGTGCCGCCGGACAGCTCTGGCGGAATGTCGCTTTCGAAGCCGGCAGACGAACGGATGCCACTCATTCCGGTATCGGAAGTTTTCATGTACATCTGTTCAATGTGCTGGATAAAAAATCAGCTCATACTTCTATACACGAATCTTAACCATACATTGGAGAAAAACTTATGAAACTATCACCTGAACAGCTGAATCTGTACGCTGTCACTGACCGAAGCTGGCTGAAACCCGGCGAAACGCTCACCGAAGTTACGGAAGAACTCCTGAAAGCCGGTGTTACCTGCGTACAGCTTCGTGAAAAAAATGCTTCTGATGAAGAAATCCTTCAGGAAGCCGCTCTTTTAAAGCCAGTATGTGAACGCAGTCATGTTCCTCTGATCATCAACGACCGTCCGGATCTCGCTCAGAAAATCGGTGCTTCCGGTGTCCATGTCGGACTTTCTGATATGGGAATCCAGAAAGCACGCCAGCTCCTGGGACCGGATTTTATCATCGGCGGAAGCGCCCACAACGTTGAAGAGGCACTTGCCGCACAGGAAGCCGGAGCAGACTACATCGGCTGTGGTGCTGTCTTCGGAAGCACAACTAAGACGAACGTCACACAGCTTCCTGTCGAAACTCTGAAAGCGATCTGCCAGACAGTAAAAATCCCGGTTGTCGCGATCGGTGGTGTCACGGCGGACAATCTTCATCTTCTTTCCGGAAGTGGAATTTCCGGTGCAGCCATAGTCAGCGGACTTTTTAAACCCGATGACAAAACAGCCGCAGTCAAACACTTTCTTGAGGAACTGAAAAAGCTGTAACACACTATAACGATAAGGATAAAAATCATGAAAACTGTATTAACCATTGCCGGAAGTGATTCAAGCGGCGGAGCTGGTATCCAGGCCGACATCAAGACCATGATCATGAACGGTGTCTATGCCATGAGTGCGATCACAGCCCTGACTGCGCAGAACACCACCGGTGTTTACGGGATTCAGGAAGCATCTCCTGAATTTCTCGACAACCAGCTGGACTGTATCTTTACAGATATCTTTCCGGACGCTGTTAAGATCGGCATGCTTTCATCCGCAGAGATCATGCACCACGTTGCTTTAAAACTTCGCCAGTATCAGGCACATCATATCGTACTGGATCCTGTCATGGTCTCCACCAGCGGTCATCGCCTGATGGATAAAGATGCAGAAGAGACTCTTCAGAAAGAGCTCTTCCCTCTTGCCGAGATCATCACTCCAAATATTCCGGAAGCGGAAGCACTTACCGGAATAAAGATCACCGATGCAGCCTCCATGGAACAGGTAGCCAGAATGCTCTATGAAAACTTCCACATTTCTGTTCTTTTAAAAGGCGGGCACCGTATCAACGATGCAAACGACCTTCTTTATACGGAAGGCCAGGGAATCTGGCTGCACGGCGAACGCATCGATAATCCGAATACCCACGGAACCGGATGTACACTCTCCAGTGCCATTGCTTCCAACCTTGCCAGAGGATTTTCACTGGAAGATTCTGTGCGCCGCGCGAAACAGTATCTGACCGATGCACTGAAAGCGCAGCTGGATCTTGGTCATGGCTCCGGCCCGCTGGACCACACACTTGGAAAAATATCTCGCGGGATACTACCTACTGAATAATTACTAAATATCAAAAAGCTATCATTTACATAAAGGAGAACATACTATATGACAACTTATACAACACAGATGGACGCCGCACGTAAAGGCATCGTAACCCCACAGATCAAAACCGTTGCAGAAAAAGAACATATGCCGGTAGAAAAAATGATGGAACTGGTCGCAGAAGGTAAAGTAGCAATCTGTGCAAATAAGCATCATACCTGCCTGGATCCGGAAGGTGTCGGCAGCATGCTTCGCACCAAGATCAATGTAAACCTCGGTGTATCCAGAGACTGTAAAGACTACGACATCGAAATGCAGAAAGTTATGAAAGCTGTAGACCTCGGTGCTGAAGCGATCATGGATCTCTCCAGCCACGGAAACACACAGCCGTTCCGTCAGAAATTAACGCATGAATGTCCGGCAATGATCGGAACCGTTCCGGTTTACGACAGCGTCATCCACTACCAGCGAGACCTCTCTGAACTGACTGCAAAAGACTTTATCGATGTTGTACGTCTTCATGCAGAAGATGGCGTGGACTTTGTTACTCTTCACTGCGGAATCACCAGAAAGACCATCGAGCAGATCAAGAAACATAAACGTAAAATGAACATCGTAAGCCGTGGAGGAAGCCTTGTATTCGCATGGATGAGCATGACCGGCGAAGAAAACCCGTTCTACGAATACTTTGATGAGATCCTGGATATCTGTGAAGAACATGACGTTACGATCTCACTCGGTGATGCATGCCGTCCTGGCTGTCTTGCTGACGCTACCGATGTCTGCCAGATTGAAGAACTGGTACGCCTTGGCGAGCTGACAAAACGTGCATGGGCTCATAACGTTCAGGTCATGGTAGAAGGCCCGGGACATGTGCCGCTTGATCAGGTTGCCGCCAACATGAAAGTTCAGCAGACCATCTGCATGGGTGCTCCGTTCTATGTACTCGGACCTCTTGTTACTGACATTGCTCCTGGCTATGACCACATCACAGCAGCGATCGGTGGTGCCGTTGCAGCCATGAACGGAGCTGCATTCCTCTGCTATGTGACACCGGCAGAACATCTGGCTCTTCCGAATGTTGATGACGTAAAACAGGGAATCATTGCCTCCAAGATTGCCGCTCATGCCGCTGATATCGCAAAAGGTATCCCGCATGCAAGAGACATCGATGACAAGATGGCTGATGCCCGCCGCGTTCTTGACTGGGATGCACAATTTGCCTGTGCCCTTGATCCGGAAACAGCAAAAGCGATCCGTGACGACCGTCTTCCGGAAGATGACCACAGCGATACCTGCAGTATGTGCGGCAAATTCTGTGCTGTCCGCAGCATGAATAAGGCACTTGCAGGAGAACACATCGACATTCTGTAATTATAATTACAGCGGTTTATAACCGATCTGTTGTATTTCAAAACTTTACATCCGTCTGCGTATCCATCCCGTAGCAATTATGGAACCGGGGATCATTGCCAGCCACAGTAACGGCTGGTACGGGTCTCCGGTTTTTGGATGCGTGGAAGCCGGATAGCTCTCTCCTGTATGAGAAACCGTCCCGCCATCTGTATCCACAGAATCATTGTCTACAGAATTTTCAGAATCTTCTTTCGTCTCGGATGCGGCCTTCACCTGAATCTTTGCCTGTGAAGTAACTGTCTGATCTCCTGTTTCCAGTGTCGTTACCGTCACTTCATTTAAGAGTTCCTGTTCTTTTATATTCTCCGGCAGCGTAACCATTGCCTGCAGTCCTGCTGCCTTCCCCGGTTCAATCTTTTCGATACGCGCTTTTGTCTTCGCTTTATTCAATACGACGTCCTCTTTTTCCAAAAACTGTACCGGCACCTTTCCAAGCTGAAAGCGCTCCGTCGTAATAACAGAATGCAGCGTCCGCTCCCCGGTATTGCGGATACAGATTTGAAACAGGATTTTGTCTCCCGGCACTGCAACAGAGCGGTCCGCAGTCTTTGTCACTTCAAAAGAAGCTTTCAGAGGAATGACCCCAGTCTCAAGCGCAACTTCCCTGCTGAACACTGTATTCTCCGTATCCGCTTCTGTCGTCTCCGGCTCCGCGGATGCTGCTATCTTTACAGAAACAGCCGATTCCTGCGCCTCAGGGAGTTTCACTGTCAGATATAAAGTTTCTTTTATTCCGAAATCCAATTTCTCCATATGTATTGTATTACCACCTTCATTCTGGATATTTCCATTTAGATCAGCTGTACCCGAAGAATCTCCGGACCACTCCCCCTGCAGATTCTGGTCTGTAAACAGCGCCTGCAGCTGAACATTTTTCAGCATCACATCTCCGGTATTTTCCAGAGTTACCGTGTAGACCAGGTCGCTTCCGGCTTTTACTGTATTCTCATCTGTAGCCGCATGAATTGTGAAATCCGGATTTTTCTTTTCATTCTCAGTCTCTTTATCCACTTCTTCAGATTCACCATCGGACAAACTGGAATCGCCCTGTTCGGTATCATCAGGATCATCGCATTCTTCGGGCTCTTCGGATTTCGATTCATCTGACTCGGATTCCTCTGTCCCTGCCTCTTCAAATACAGCCCCTTCCGCCTCTGCTTCTTTCGTATCAAAATCTTCAAGTCCTGTAACTTCCATGCTCTCCGTTATTTCTTCCGGCTCATTTTCCTGCCATTCATAATCTTCCGACGCTTCATAAGCATATGCTTCTTCTGCCGCATGGACCGTCGCCTCTCCGCATCCTCCAAGCACCATTCCTGTCATAAGAAAAGCCATGCCTAATGCACTTAATTTTTTCCATATTTTGTTTTTCATATTAAAATTCATCTGCAAACTCCTCTTTGCTGTCCATTCTCTCAGACAGCCTCTCAATAAAGTAAACGGACTGCATTTTCCTTACGCCATAGGCATTTCCCCTTTCTTAACTTAGAATGTTTTTTTCTTTGGAATAGTTGTCGAAATGACATTTGAAAAGTGAATCCCGGGAATCGGGATTCCAATGATATTGTCTGCCTTTCTCCAGCAGATACCAACATACTAACATCTTTTCTGTGAAACTACAATATGCTGTAAAAATTATAGACTTTCTTTAATTTTTCTTTACCCTTTTTAGATTTCTTTTAGAATTAGTACACACTTTGAACATATTTCTTCCCTATAATAGGTCTTGGATAGATGAATAACCACTCTCTATCTCCCCCCTCAAAAAAGTTTAAAAAAGTACAGCAGGTCATCGCACCTGCTGTACTTTTTGTATTCATTTACTGTTTCTTTCCATTATCAGAAATCCATTACTTTTCCGGTGCGTCCGGATATTCGTTGCAGAGCAGGCGATACGGTGGCTCATCCTCTTCAATTTCAGGAAATCTTCCGACCGGCGGATTAAAACGGTTATCAATATTATCGTCATTACACTGGCTTACTTCACCGATCAGTACAGCTCCTGTTCCCGGTTCTACTTCAAAATCATGATACATTCCCTGCATGATCGTAATACTCATACCTGGCTCCAGTTTTACCTGTGTGCCAGCCGGAACAACCATGACCTCTCCGTCGATATGTACGGTAACATCGCTTTCTTTATCAATCTCTTCATCCGGAAGAGAATTATATACACGGATCAGAATATTTCCGCCACCTCTGTTAATGATATCTTCCATCTTGTACCAGTGGAAATGATTCGGTGCATACTGCCCTTCTTTCAGATAAAGAAATTTCTCTGCATACGGTTTTTTATATTTATCTTTCATCTTAATATTTCCGTTACGAATCGTAAACAGAGAAAATCCGACTTTATCAAAATCTCCCATTCCATAGTCCGTAATATCCCATCCAAGCATGTTGTCACGGATCTCGTCGAATTCATGTCCTTTTGACTTCCATTCTTCCGGTGTGAAGTTTGCAAATTTCGGAAGATAATACTGATGATCCGCGATCATTTTTTCCAGTTCTTTTAAAGCTTTATTGATTTCTGATCTTTTCATACCCTGCATCTCCTTTTTTAGTATCTGATCTCAATGCTCCATGTATTCTTATATGTCTCGCCGCTTTTCAGCGCATGCAGATTTTCCTGTTTTTCAAGGTCTTCCACGATGCCTTTACGTGAAGGAAGGGAACCCCATGGTTCCACGCACACATAATCCACCGGCACATCCGGCCAGTTCCAGAATCCCAGATAATCCATATCCGGAAAGGCTACCCGAATCTCTTTCTTCCCTTTCACACTGTTGATCCTGACTTCATGCGGCATATCTTTCAGAACGATCGTGTCCCCGAAAATATTTCGTTTCACTCCTAAATAACGTCCCTCAGTAAGCTCCAGCGGCTCATCTTCTTCCAGTGCAAATCCGTCTTCCGAAAAATGAATTCGGCGTGGACTTGCATTTTCGCCAAAATCGATCCGGTAATCTTCAAACTTCAGTCCATCCTCAAACGGAATCTTAAATCCCGGATGTCCGCCGATACCAAAATACATTGTTTTTTCATCTTTATTTCTGACAAGATAGGTGATATTGATTTTCCCGCCATCCAGTTTCCAGGTGATATCCTGCTCGAATCTAAATGGATACTGCACATATGTTTCTTCAGAATCCATAAGTCTGAGCGTCAGTTCATCGTCTTTTTGCTCCACCAGCGTCATCTCTTTATACGGAAGAAATCCGTGGATATCCATATGGTAGGTTTTTCCCTGGTACCGGTAACTTTTATCCGTCATCCTTCCTATATAAGGAAAAAGATTCGGTCCCCGGTCCGTCCAGGTCGCCTCATCCCCCTGCCAGAGATATTCTCTGCCTTCTGCGTCCCGGATCGACTGAAATTCACCGCCTCTGGAAGATACCTCCAGCGTCAGCTTTTCATTCTTGATCCTGTAGTTCATATATTCCTCTCCTTACACTCCTGCGGACAGGTCTCTTTTGTTTTTCAGTATAGCATGCTGTCCGTAAGGTTTCTATCTTTTTATTGCAATTCCATTCCCATTCTTTTATAATAGAAGTTAACTTGATTTACAGACAAACCAAAAGAAACGAGGAATCCATATGAGCGAAAAAACTGTCGTTGTTGCTCTTGGTCACAAAGCCCTGGGCACAACTCTTCCGGAACAGAAACAGGCTACTAAGGCAGCTGCCAAAGCAATTGCAGATCTTGTAGAGGATGGTGCACACGTTGTCATCTCCCACAGTAACGGACCTCAGGTCGGCATGATCCATACAGCTATGAACGAATTCGGTAAAGCACATCCTGATTATACCTTTGCCCCAATGTCTGTATGCTCTGCCATGAGCCAGGGATATATCGGCTATGACCTTCAGAATTCAGTTCGCGCTGAGCTGATCTCCAGAGGAATCTATAAACCGGTTGCAACGATCCTTACACAGGTTGTGATCGATCCTTATGATGAAGCATTCGGTGAACCGGAGAAGATCATCGGTCGTGTACTTAACGCCGAAGAGGCCGAAGCTGAAGAAGATAAAGGAAACTTCGTTACAGAAGTGGCTGACGGCAAATACCGCAGAATCCTTGCAGCTCCGAAGCCACAGAAGATCGTAGAGATTGAGACGATCCGTACTCTTGCAGACGCAGGACAGGTCGTGATCGCAGCAGGCGGCGGCGGAATCCCGGTTATGGAACAGGGTATTGACCTTCACGGTGCAAGTGCTATTATTGAGAAGGACTCCGCGAGTGAACTTCTTGCAGAAGAACTGGATGCCGATACACTGCTGATCCTCACCAGCGTTGAAAAAGTCAGCCTGAATAAGGACACGGATAAAGAAACTTATCTGGACACGATTTCTGCTGAAGATGCCCGTAAATATATTGATGAAAATCAGTTTGCAGCCGGCTCCATGCTTCCGAAGATTGAAGCAGCAGTCGCATTTGCAGAAAAAGGCGATGGACATCGTACTATTATCACAGATATTGCTCATGCAAAAGATGGTTATAAAGAAAAAACAGGTACCATCATCAAATAATTGTTATAAAAACAATTATCAGGATCTACATATCAATACTGTCATGACATGCTGTCTTCCACCGGGAGGCAGCATTTTTTATGTAACTGAAGGCTCATTCCATCACCCAAAATTTTCACAACGCAACTGCATGCCAGATATATCGTTCAATCTAATCTATCTTTTTAACTACTATTTCGTTAATATATTATTGACTATGTTTTTTACACACAAATGACAACGAGGTGAATAAACAACATGACCGAATTAAATCCCCTGGATCGGATCCATGAACTGTGTGATGAGCGTAACTGATCCTACTATCAGTTAGCAAAAGTATCCGGTATCACTTACTCCACTTTAAGCACCATAATCAATAAGCACTGCATGCCGTCTCTTCCTACATTACAGAAACTCTGCGATGGATTCGGCATTTCTATTACAGATTTTTTGAACCTGGAAAAAGCATCCGAGGACTGCCAGCGATCAGACAGAATATCTGAATCTTTTTACCACTCTCAGCCCGGAAGACAAGGCTCTGGCAATCTCCTATATGAAGGGACTTGCTAAAACTTTATAAACAGGCTATGAACCGAATACTGTCACCGAAGGTGATTTGAAATGCATTTTGACCAGGTTGCTGTGCACGAAGTGAATAGCAACATTGTTTTTTTCTGTCATTTCATATATAATAGAGTCAATATTGATGCAAATGGGGAATATTTGTGTCAGATCTATTAGAAATGGAGTATCCGGACATGGAAATAAAAAACAGAACCTTATCAAATTTTGCAGAACTGGTACGAACCGGAGAATGCAAGAAATTCAAAGGCCGTCTGAAAGTCGGCGTAGACCTTGGTACTGCCAACACCGTTCTTGCAGTTGTTGACAGCACAAATCGTCCGATTGCAGGTGTCTCCGCACCTTCTCATGCGATCCGTGACGGCGTGATTGTGAATTATTATGAGTCGGTTCAGCTTGTCACAAAGCTGAAAGCTGAACTGGAAGAAAAACTCGGCACCGAGCTTCCTTATGTAGCCGCAGCCATTCCTCCGGGAGTTTCCGAGGGAAGTGTAAAGAGTATTGGCTATGTACTGGAAGGTGCCGGATTTGAAGTGATGAATATCGTCGATGAACCAACGGCCGCTGCCGCTGTCCTGAAGATCACAGACGGGGCGGTTGTCGATGTTGGTGGTGGTACGACCGGTATCAGCATCCTTAAAGATGGTAAGGTCATCTATACTGATGATGAGGCAACCGGCGGAAGCCATATGACCATGACCGTAGCCGGCCATTATAAGATTCCTTACGAAGAGGCCGAAGTCCTCAAGACCACCCCGGAGAAAGAAAATGAGATCTTCCCGGTCATTAAAGCAACAATTGAAAAAATGGCTACGATCACCGAGAAATTCCTGAAGGGATATGAAGTACCTGCGGTTTATGTCGTAGGTGGTTCCGCGAGCTTTAAAGAATTTACGAATGTGTTCGAGAAGAAACTGAAATTACCGGTCTATCGCCCGGTTCATCCACTTCTCGTAACGCCGCTCGGAATTGCATATCACTGCGAACTGCCGCCAGTGGCACCAAAGAAAAAATAATCTTGTTACATAAGAACTGCAAAAAAGCCGACACACCAATGATGTGCCGACTTTTTTTATTTCTCCGAACTTGTTGTCATTCCTTTATCGATACGCTTAATCGCATTTTGTATGATCTCTTTAGCTTTTTCCGTATTATTCGTTTCCAGCAAAGCAAGAATACTATCCAGCATAATACAAAGTTCCTGATTATTCATGTAATCCTCCATGCGTGTCCCGCCTTCCTGATTATTTATACAATCATATAATGAGATTTTCAGGCCATGTAAACCTCAGTCCTGCAGACTCTCACGAACCCTTTTTAATTCCCGTTCAAGTTTTGCAATCATTTTATCATACTCTTTGTTTTTCAGCATCTCAATCTGTTCTTCCAGTTTAATCTCTTCTTTTCGCAGATCATCTTTAAACTGAATATCTGTCGGCATATCATAACCCTCCATACAATCCCACCTTTCTGATTAACTATGAACAATTAGTTCTGACTGTTATGTAATCATTATAGTGGATTTCCTAAGTTCTGTAAACTATATTCTTATGTCAAGGTGCACATTATTTTTCCGGATTCTGCAGTGGGAAGTTTGAGAGAAATTCTCAATGAATTTTAGAATTAAATGTTCTATCTATACCTTAGCAATAATGTCTCTATATTGCAAGCAGATTCGTTCGTCAAATTCCCACATGATGTTCTATTAAATAACAGAAAAAAAGAGAACCTGACATCTCTCGCCAGATTCTCTCATTATTTATATGATTTACGTAATATTTACATCGATTTTCTTTCTGCGATCTCTGCCATCTTGGCTTCGTTCAGTCGTGTGTCACCATGGACACGGCTATAGGAAAGGTATCCGTTCATTCGATCGATCTTTGTCAGATTTCGGGAGCCGCATACCGGGCAGACATCCATCTCCAGTTCCTGATGACCACAGTCATCGCAGTATGCCAGGGAAAGGTTTACACCTTCATAGTATCCGAGGTCCATCGCTCTGCGGATCAGGGTACGGATGGCTTCTTTATTATAGCCGATCGGATAACGTACATACTGAATCTTACCGCCATTACAAAGCTCCCAGAAACGTCCCTCCAGATCCTGTTTCTCGATCGGAGTCACATCCTCTGTTACATGGCAGTGGAAACTGTTGCTGACATACGGTCTGTCGGAAACACCCTCAACGATTCCGTACATCTTACGGAACTGCTCTACCTGCAGGCCACAGAGACTCTCTGCCGGTGTGCCGTAGATTGCATACAGATATCCGTCTTCCTGTTTAAACTGATTTACCTTATCATTAATATATTTCAGAACTTCCAGTGCAAACTGTCCGTCTTCACGGATAGATTTACCATTATAAAGCTCCTGCAGCTCGTTCAGCGCAGTAATACCAAAAGAAGCAGTCATCGGTTTCAGAAGCTTTCCAATCTTTTCATTCGGTTTCAGATGGCCGCCATAGAAACCGCCCTCGCAGTATGCCAGCGGGTTCGTGGACGCACGCATCTGTCCCAGATACTCATAAGTACGAATATGCAGATTACGGATCATCTGCAGATAGAAATCCAATACCTCATAGAAATCTCTGCTCTCTGCTCTCGCCTTCGCCAGGATCATCGGAAGATGAAGGCTGACTGCACCGATATTGAAACGTCCGACAAATACCGGTGTATCCTTATCATCTGCCGGATACATGCCGCCACGCTCATACCATGGGCTTAAGAATGCACGGCATCCCATCGGGCTGATAACTTTATCGTACTGCTTATACATGCTGGCAATATAACCCTTACCTGTCAGAGACAGCCAGTCCGGATACATGGTCTTCGCAGAGCAGTCCACTCCTGCTTCAAAAATATCTTCACATGGTTTTCCAGGTCCATGAAGGTTTTCATCATAAAGGAATACAATCTTAGGGAACAGTACCGGTTTCTTATGGCCTTTCTTACCCTGGCCGCCTTTATGCACCTCGAGAAGAGAAACATTACACATCTTCTCAAACTGACCGGTTCCAAGTCCCAGTGTAACTGTAACAAACGGATAATCTCCACGGGAGGAACCAACCGTATTAAGCTTATACTCAATTCCCTGCCATCCCTGGTCGAAATCACGTCTTACTTTATCCAGAGCATATTCAATTGCTTTTTCTTCTCTTCCAGTCCAGTTCTCGTCCGCATATTTCAGAAACTCACTGATATATTTATCATAGCTCTTCTGCGCGTATGGTCCGAGGATCTTATCTACTTCCGGTACGGTAAATCCGCCATACTGCTGCGCTGCAGTACTTAAGATGATATCGCCCATAACGTCAAATGCGGTATCCAGAGTCTTCGGCTCATTGTACCAGACATTTCCCATCTCGAAACCGCCGCTTAAAACAGATCCGACATCAAACAGACAGCAGTTCATGGTATCCAGACGTGCAGACTGATCATGGATATAAATATAACCGTCTTTACATGCCTGCAGTTCATTACGGTTCATAAAGAACTTACGATAAAGTTCCTTATTCAGTTCATTAAAGATCAGGCTTCGCTTCGTAGCAACCAGTGCACTGTCTGTGTTTGCATTGCTCTTGTCACCGATGTAACGGATTGCCTGGCTCTTTGTATATACATCATCCATCATATGAATAAAATCAAGTTTATAATTACGATAATCACGATAACTCTTGGCAACCGCCGGATTCACACGCTCCAGTGCTCCCTCAACGATATTATGCATCTCCTGAATCTCAATCTCATTCTTTCCAAGAGAATCCGCATGTTCCTGTGCAAAACGACAGATAAAATCTTTCTCTTCCTGTGAAAATTTATAAAGGATTCGTGCGGCAGATTTATTTACTGCTTTCACGATCTTCTGCGGATCAAATTCCTCTCTTGTTCCATCTTTCTTAATTACGTAAATCATACCTTGTCTCTCCTGTCCGCCAGTTACTATTTTTATAGGGCCTGCGCTGCTTGCAATGCGCATTTCAACACTTCTTATACCTCATTACGTTCTTCCCATATATTGTGTTGCATATGAGAGTATAGCACAATATCATGTAAAATAAAAGGGGTTAATTTCATTTTTATTGTCTGAAATCTTCCCCTTAAAAAGCATTTTTATAATAATATTTTTAATCTTCCCACTCCATCAGATAAACGCTGTCAAAATCACTCTCTTCGGATTCTGCCTGAATACTGTCGCCATCTTCAAAAGTCAGGAACAGAGTATCATCGCCATCTTTCAGCGTATACTGCTCATTATCAGCATTCTTTCTGTCAACGGTAAGCGTTACTTCATCGCTGGAAGTAAAAATACCATACTCTCCGGCATCAAATTCATCTCCGGCCACTGCCTTTCCGAATCCTGCCCCAATCGAATAATATTTAGAACCCTCATCGTCATCCCAGCTATAGAAATATGTATCAGAATTTATGATCTCAGCTGTATCCGTCTGTACAGCATCACTGCCGCTGTCCCCAAACTCCTCCTGAAAAGCTTCTTTAAAGCCATCCACAAAACCATCCGCCAGCGGTGCAAGCGCTGCAAGAATGATAATGATCGCCCAGAGGATTCCAAGCTTCGAACGCTTCTTCGGCTTCGCAGGCTGCGTCTTCCCTGTCGTATTCCCGGTATCTGTCATCTTACGCATGGCTTCCTGACGTATCTGTCTCTGCTGTTCTTTATAGTTCTGTCTGGATACGGTCCTGCTGTTTGCTTTCCCGGTACTTCCCTTCGCCCCGCTACTTGCATTCTTTGCCGTATTTCCGGCTCTCTGCTGCGTCTGCATGATCTTACGGGCCTTATCTGATGCATGTCGGTAGTGATCACTGCGGCTCTCATTCAGATGATATAGTATCTCATCCTTACGGTACGGCATACCACACTCTTTACATCGCCCATTCACAACTGTTCCGTCACATAACGGACATCTCATAGACACCCCCCCTTGATCCTATCTGGTCGCTTTACATACAACCATCCGTTCGTATCGCTGTATTATTTATTGTATCCTTTTTATCCGAATCTTACAAGGATAAATTACAGGCAAAATACATTTGTTACTGTTACTCTGTTCACGGCAACTTGGTCAATAGCAGAAACCATGCCCGAAACAGCAACTAAAAATTGCAATACCACATTTTTCTTGCTATAATAGATACATTAAATTTAGGAGGATTATTATGGAACAAATCAAGATTCCTGCCGGTTATCATTCAGACCTCAATCTGCATGATACACAGGTTGCAATTAAAACTGTTAAAGACTTTTTCCAGCAGACACTCTCCCAGAAACTGAATCTTCTCCGTGTTTCTGCTCCGATCTTCGTATCTCCATCCTCAGGACTGAACGATAACCTTAACGGTGTAGAACGTCCGGTAAGCTTTGACATTAAAGTTCAGGACGAAAACGCAGAGATCGTACATTCCCTTGCAAAATGGAAACGCTATGCACTGAAAAAATACGGCTTTGCTCACGGTGAAGGACTCTATACCGATATGGTCGCAATCCGCCGCGATGAAGACCTCGATAACATCCACTCCGTATACGTTGACCAGTGGGATTGGGAAAAGATCATCTCAAAAGAAGAACGTACGATGGAAACTCTGATCAACACCGTTCGCTCCATCTACAGCGTACTTCGTAAAACCGAAAAATATATGGCAGTACAGTACGATTATATCGAAGAGATCCTGCCAAAAGAGATTGCCTTCGTTTCCACTCAGGAACTGGTAGACATGTACCCGGATCTGACACCGAAGGAAAGAGAATATAAAATTGTTAAAGAAAAAGGTGCTGTCTTCCTTATGCAGGTTGGTAAGACTTTAAGTAACGGAGAACGCCATGACGGACGTGCCCCGGACTACGATGACTGGGAGCTGAACGGAGATATCCTTGTATACTATCCTGTTCTTGACATTGCACTCGAGCTTTCTTCCATGGGTATCCGTGTTGACGAAGAAGCTCTTGACCGCCAGCTGACAGAAGCAGGATGTGATGACAGAAGAGAACTTCCATTCCAGAAAGCGATTCTCAATAAAGAGCTTCCATACACGATCGGTGGCGGAATCGGACAGTCCCGTATCTGCATGTTCTTCCTTCGTAAAGCTCATATCGGAGAAGTTCATGTATCCCTGTGGCCGGAAGAGATCACAAAAGCTGCCGAAGAAGCCGGGGTAAACTTATTATAAATATAACACTAACGTAAACAGTGGTAATCCGCTGTAAGCCGTTGAAAAAGGAGTAATTTTGCTATAAGATTTACTACAAAACAGTTCTTCTATAGTAAGATTTCACCAAATTTTAATAATTGAATTATTGACAGACAGGTACCTTCATACTATCATATCAATAGCAACCGAGCATAGCTCACAGATGACTAAACTAATCTGCCACACTACCAGATACCTGGCAGCACTATATATGAAAGACAGAGGTACTTACCGTGAATATTTTATTTTTTCTGACACCAAAGAGTGAAGTAGCCTATATATTTGAGGACGAGACGCTACGCCAGACTGTAGAGAAGATGGAACACCGAAAATTTTCCTGCATTCCGGTTCTGAGTAAAGACGGCCGCTATACCGGTACGATTTCCGAGGGAGATATCCTCTGGGGAATCCGTCGTCTTAACATTAACAGTACTGACCTGAAGGAGATGGAGAATGTCTCTATCAATGCGATCCCGCGTCGTGCGACCTATAAGCCTGTACACGCGGATGCTGATATTGAGGATCTGCTGGACCGTGCCATCAACCAGAATTACGTTCCGGTAGTCGATGACAAGGGTTCCTTCATCGGAATCATCACCCGTAAAGAAATCATAAAATATTGCTACAAAGAAATGAAAGAACTCGCTGCTTATCGCGAGAAAGAAGAAGCATCTGAGAAATAACTCAGTAAAATTCAAACCGGCTTCCCATACTTTATTGTATGTCGGAAACCGGCTTTCTTTATGACTTTCTTTATACTCTATTTACTTATCAATCCGGGATCACCGGTACGGCGTCTGCCGGTATCGGGCAGACAAATCCATCTTTTGTACGTTTTTCAAACTCGGCTCTCGCCTCATCCAGAAGTGAGGTATCCTCAAACAGATCGATTGCAGTCGCTGCAAGGACCTTTCCTGCATGCAACGCAGCCTTATGTCCGATCTCCGTGCGGTCACAGGAAACATTCTGCCAGCTGTGTCCCGGACAGCCATTTGGCCATGCAGCCACATGGATCTGAGCCGTCGGGGTCAGCCAGCTTACATCTCCCACATCCGTTGAGCCGGCTTTGAAGGCATCCTTCTGATACAGTGGCGCCAGGAAAGCGTTCATCGAATGACCACATTCTTCCTGCTGCTTCTCTACCTGCTCTCTTAAAGTTTCATCATTCCTTGCTGCCACACCCGGAACCGAACTGTGATCATAAGTCTCTGCCAGTGCATCTGCAAAAGCATTTTCTTCGTCTGTATACTGCGGAACACCAAGTTCTTCAAAATTCCTGTAAAGAACCCTCTCCAGTGCAAAATTGCTGACCGTATCAGCAAGTCCGTCAATAAATTTTTTCTCGTAGGCTGTCTCAGTCATAAGAGCTGCACCCTCTGCGATCTTATCGACACGTTTCTGAAGCTCTACTGCTTCTGCCACATGATTGGAACGCACCATATAGAGGACACTTGCACGAGGCTGTACAACATTCGGACTGCATCCGCCGGCATCTGTGATCGCATAGTGGATACGTGCCTTATCGCTCATATGCTCTCGCAGGAACTGTACCCCGATATTCATAAGTTCCACGGCATCAAGTGCACTGCGTCCCATTTCCGGGGCTCCTGCGGCATGAGAAGCAATTCCGGTAAACTTGTACTGCGTCTGGATACAGGAGTTTGAAGATCCGGTTGCTACCTCATTGACATCTTCCGGATGCCAGGTAAGCGCCGCATCCAGCTTTTTCCAGAGACCGTCACGGGCCATAAATGCTTTTGCCGCACCGCCCTCTTCGCCCGGACAGCCATAAAGGATCACGGTACCGGAAACGTCATTCTGCTCCAGATATGCTTTAATTCCAAGAGCAGCTGCAAATGCACCGGCTCCAAGGATATTATGTCCGCAGCCATGTCCGTTTCCACCTGCATGGATTTCTTTACGTTCGGTCAGTCCGGCTTCCTGGGAAAGTCCGGAAAGTGCATCGTACTCTGCCAGGATTCCGATATACGGCCGTCCCTGTCCATAAGAAGCTG
>CAVBPN010000245.1:1055-3181 GCA_963597235.1 bacterium | reverse complement strand
TGTTTCGATATTGCATGTGCCACTTTCCACCTCGAATCCCTCTTTTTGCAGGGCTTCACAGTAAGTTTCTGCGGATTTGAATTCCTGAAGGGAAAGCTCCGCAAATTCCCAGATCCTGTCGGCAATGCCGTTGATCAGATCTCTTTTGTCTTCAATCGTCTGCAATGCAGACTGTTTTTCTGCTGTCATGTATCGTACCTTCTTTCTGAAAAAAGGTGGCCAGAGTTTTCCGGTCACCTTTCTCATAAAATCTTATATACTGATGAAAAAGTCTTCCATCAAACATTTCTTTACAAATTCTGTATTTTATTACAGTACCTTGGATAAAAATTCTTTCAGACGCGGATTGGTCGGGTTATCAAAAATTTCTGACGGAGTTCCGTCTACAAGAAGTTTTCCGTCTGCCATGAAAAGAACACGGTTTCCGACTTCTCTTGCAAATCCCATCTCATGCGTTACCACGACCATGGTCATACCATCCTGTGCCAGCTCTTTCATAACATCCAGAACTTCGCCTACCATTTCTGGATCAAGTGCGGATGTCGGCTCGTCAAAAAGCATAACCTCCGGCTCCATAGCAAGCGCTCTTACGATCGCAACACGCTGTTTCTGTCCACCGGAAAGCTGGATCGGATATGCATTTGCACGGTCCGCAAGTCCGACACGGTCCAGAAGCTCAAGGGCTTTTTTCTCTGCCTCTTCTTTTGAAACACCTTTGACCTTCATCGGTGCCAGTGTCATATTATCCAGGATCGTCATATGCGGGAACAGGTTAAAATGCTGAAAAACCATTCCCATTTTCTGACGCAGTCCGTCGATATCAAGCTTTACGGTCTTTCCGGAAGCGTCCTTGTATTTCTTCTTGGTGATATCCACACCGTTAAAAATGATCTCGCCGTCTGTCGGCTCTTCCAGAAGGTTCAGACTGCGAAGGAAGGTAGATTTACCGGAACCGGATGGTCCGATGACTACCATTACATCACCTTTGTTGATATCTGCAGTCACACCGTCCAGAGCTTTGATCGCACCTCTGTGATAATGTTTCTTGAGGTTTCTTACCTGAATCAGACTATCGCTTGTCGCCATGGCTCATTCTCCTTTCGAAATATGCAATCAGTTTGGAGGTCGGGAAGCACAGGCAGAAATAAATTGCTGTAGCTACCAGCAGCGGCTCGATGATGATAAAGGTCGCACCTTTAACTGCGTTTACAGCAGACATGATATCCTGTACACCGATGGTGTATGTGATCGCAGATTCCTTGATGATAACAACGAACTCATTTGCGATCGCCGGAAGGATATTCTTAAGTGCCTGTGGAAGAATGATGTAACGCAGGTTCATTGTCTGGGAAAGTCCAAGTGAACGTGCTGCTTCTGTCTGCCCCTGGTCGATAGACTGAATACCGGCACGGATGATCTCGCAGAGATAAGCACCGGAGTTCATACCAAGTGCAACAACACCAGGGAAGAAACGGTTGAATTTAATAAATCCAAACATCTGGAAGGACGGAAGATTGATCATTCCGAATACACCGTAATAAATGATAAAGATCTGTACCAGTACCGGCGTAGAACGAAGAATTTCCACATAAGCAGTTGCAATAAAAGAAAGGGGATTAAATTTTGACAGCCATACCAGCGGTCCTCCCTCTCTCAGATGTCCGTTACTGTCTACCGCCAGAGCACGGAACGGACGGATGTTTGACATACGCATCAGAGCAAGGATCAGTGCAAGCACGAAACCGATCACAACTGTAAATAATGACAGAAGTACTGTTACCAGAAGACCCTGCCAGAACAGCTGCGCGTATGGGGCAATTTTGCCAAAATTGGATAATTTAATAAAGCTGTCCATATAAACTCCTTTCATTTTGTATAGTTAATTTTTCTCCGGCATATCTGAATACGGAATATGAGGCGTCGCCTTTAAACAGCAACAATTCCTCCCCACATGATATATGGGGAGGAATCCGTTATCCATTTGTTACTGTTCGCCGGATTATTCTGCGTCTTCTGCAGTATCATCTGTTTCCGGAACTGCACCGTTTTCATCCAGAGTTCCTTCGTATTTGTCTCCTGCTGCAAGTTCATTTGCGTCTGCAACGAATTTCTCCATGGAACCATCC
>CAVBPN010000245.1:0-1045 GCA_963597235.1 bacterium | reverse complement strand
CCTCAAGAGCATCTGCAATTGCTTCATTTACAGCCTTGAGAAGTGCTTCATTTCCTTTGGAAACACCGATCGCAGATCCTTCTGTATCATACGGAACATCAAAAAGGATCTCAAGATCCGGATAGTTTTTCTGATAGCTCTTTGCTACGTCTGTCTCAATAAATGCACCATCCAGCTTACCTGTCAGAAGCTCTGTGATGATGTCTGTAACCTTCGGAAGAGATACGATGTCAGCATCCGGAGTATTTGTATTGGCAAGATCGATCTGGATAGAACCTGTCTGTGCTCCGATAGAATAATCTTTGTTGTTTGCATCTTCAAGTGCTTTAAATTTATCTGCATTGTCCTTTACTGTTACGAACGACTGTCCACCTTTATAGTAAAGGTCAGAGAAATCCATAGCGTCTTCACGGGCCGGATCAGGTGAAAGACCAGCCATACCGAGGTCTACGTTCTTCTGGGACAGTTCGCTTAAAACACCGTCAAAATCCATCGGGATCACTTCAAGTTCAAGTCCCATCTTGTCAGCGATGTACTGAGCCAGATCCATATCAAATCCTGCAAGTGTCGGATTACCGTCCTCATCGATTGAATAGAATTCATATGGTGCAAAGTCCGGGCTTGTTGCTACTGTAAGCTTGCCATCTGTAACTGTTTCTACCTTGTCGTCAGCCATTGCCGGAACTGCCATAGATACTGCCATAACTGCACCAATCATAATTGCTGTGATTTTCTTTAAGTTCATCTTCTTTTCCTCCTCGTTTATCCCTGGAATATTTATGCAGGAAAATGCATAATTCCTTTTTATTGGTCTTATTGTACCAATACTGTCCCAAAATTACAAGCGATACTTTCTTATTGCAGTGTACAAAATTTTAATGTGTTCACTCTTTGGCCTGTTGAAACGTATAAAAACAGATTATTCACGCATCTGTTCTGTTTTTTTTCGGTAAGCATATGGTGTCATGCCAAAAGTTTTCTTGAATTTCCCGGGAGTTTGACAGTTGAATAATTAAAAATCACTTTGCAGGCCTTATAAAACCTG
>CAVBPN010000244.1:0-5210 GCA_963597235.1 bacterium | reverse complement strand
AATATGCCCTGGAAGGGCAAACACAAACCACCAGCAGAGCTGGTGGTACTGACTTTTGAAAAAAGGTAGTCTTTTTATTGTATAAAGAGTTAAACGATTTATCTTCTCAATAAGGAAGAAGGAAAAATCTTGCATGACCATAAAAATTAGTTTATACTAACTACAGAGTTAGATAGAGAAAACTCTTGCGTGAATAAATCAGACGGACTCCGGCTGAGATGCCGGGGTCTCCCTCTGATAAGTAGTAGAAAGGGGAATTGGTCATGTACCTTGAGATCGAAAAAGTAGTAGGAAGAGAAATTCTGGATTCCAGAGGAAATCCGACAGTAGAAGCAGAAGTTTATCTGCTGGATGGAACTGTAGGAAGAGGAACCGCACCGAGTGGAGCATCCACAGGTGAATTCGAAGCACTGGAACTCAGAGATGGAGATAAAGCGCGTTACCTTGGAAAAGGTGTGCAGAAAGCCGTTGAAAATATCAATACAACAATTAATGAGGCAATTGAAGGTCTGGATGCAAGCGACATTTATGCAGTAGATGCAGCTATGATCGCAGCAGATGGAACAAAAGATAAATCCAAACTTGGTGCAAACGCAATCCTTGCAGTATCTATCGCATGCTGCCGTGCAGCAGCTACAGCACTGGAAATTCCGCTGTATCGTTTCCTTGGCGGTGTATCCGGAAATCGCCTGCCGGTACCAATGATGAACATCGTAAATGGTGGATGCCATGCGCTGTCTTCCGGACTGGACGTACAGGAATTCATGATCATGCCGGTTGGAGCACCTTCTTTCAAAGAATGCTTAAGATGGTGTGCAGAAGTTTTCCATGCACTTGCTTCTATCTTAAAAGAACGTGGACTTGCTACATCAGTTGGTGATGAAGGTGGATTTGCACCGGCACTGAAATCTGATGAAGAAGCGATTGAAACAATTCTGGAAGCTGTTAAGAAAGCAGGCTATGAACCAGGAAAAGATTTCAAGATCGCTATGGACGCAGCATCTTCTGAGTGGAAGAGTGAAAAAGGAAAAGGCTACTACAAACTTCCAAAAGCAGGTACAGAATATACATCCGAAGAGCTCATTGAGCACTGGGCAAAACTCTGCGAGAAATATCCGATCATTTCCATCGAAGACGGTCTGGATGAAGAAGACTGGGAAGGATGGCAGAAACTTACTGCAAGACTTGGTGACAAAGTACAGCTTGTCGGCGATGACCTGTTCGTAACAAACACAGAGAGACTTTCTAAAGGTATCGCACTTGGTGCAGGAAATGCAATCCTGATCAAACTGAATCAGATTGGCTCTGTTTCCGAAACTCTGGAAGCAATCAAGATGGCTCACAAAGCAGGATATACAGCAATTTCTTCTCATCGTTCCGGTGAAACAGCAGATACAACAATTGCAGACCTTGCAGTTGCACTGAATACCTGCCAGATCAAGACCGGTGCACCGAGCCGTTCTGAGCGTGTTGCAAAATACAATCAGCTTCTCCGCATCGAGGAAGAACTTGGCGCAAGCGCAGTATATCCGGGAATGAAAGCATTCAACGTAAAACAGGATTAAGATTTGTTATTGATTGCAATTTTTCTTCAATAATAGTCAATAGTCATTCATAAATAACATTCACAAAAAATCTCCGACGTACTTGGCAGGTGTTTTGGGTCACCGGTCAAGGGGCGGAGATTTTTATTTAGGATTTTATTTGGTTTGAGTAAAAGGTTCAGATTACGTTTGAAAGGCCCTTCTGGAGTGCAATGATCTTATCGTAAATGGCATCAGCCAGTGCTGCATGTCCATTTTCATCCATATGTTCACGGTCCGTAACACTCGGAGAAGCAAAATCAGCAGCATTTAAGAAGGCTGCATGATTCTGGAGAGCAATCTTACGATATTCATTTGCGAGATTCCGGGATACGGTTACGGAATCAGAATCAAATTCCGGATCATAATCAATATCTCCGACACCGGCGCCCAAGTGAATTGGGGAGATGACCAGCAGGTCAAAATGCTGAGAAGCATTCTGGCGCGCCTTTCGGATTACCTGATTTAATCCGTTGGCGATCACACTGGCAGATGCACGATAGCGGGTCTTACAGTCGTTGGTGCCGAGCATGATGATCATAAGGTCGATTGGGTTATGCATTTCTACAGTAACCCCAATCAGATCCAGTCCACGACGCCCTTCACGGAGTTCATCCTGAAAGACGGTCGTTCGGCCGCAAAGCCCCTCTTCAATAATATGATATTCCGGACCGAGCTTCTTCTGCAAAAGCCCGGTCCATCTTATATTCTCATCAAAACGGCCGGATTTGTCCGGCTTGTATCCCCAGGTATTAGAATCGCCAAAGCATAAGATGTTCATAATATCACGCTCCTTAATCAAAAACCATATAAACATACCGAATAAATATGTTGATATAATAAACGCTTTACCAGGAAATGTCAATGCCTATTCAGGAAATTTGATAAAAGGAATATTTCATTATTATTTTCAAGTAGTATTTCATAAGATATTTTTGTAAGAATGTTTAAAATAAATATTGCGGAGTACGTGGTTAGAATGTATAATGCTTTATGAAAGTTAAATAAAACTAACTCATGCAAATAAAGAAACTATATTAACAGATTGTGCATATACTGCAAACAGAATGACATTTTAATCTGGTTGCTGGAATGGAAATCACAGGATGCGCAATGGAGGATGAAAATGAATTTAAATGTATTTTATGGGATTTTGATTCCGTTTGTCGGGACATCGGCCGGTGCTGCCTGCGTCTTTTTTATGAAGAAAGAGCTGAACCGGTGGGTACAGCGGTGTCTGACCGGATTTGCAGCAGGAGTCATGGTGGCAGCGTCTGTGTGGAGTCTGTTGATTCCGGCAATTGAGCAGTCGGAAGGAATGGGAATGCTTTCTTTTATACCGGCAGCAGTCGGCTTCTGGGCAGGTGTATTATTCCTGCTTTTACTGGATCATATTATTCCGCACCTGCATCAACAAACTGATAAGGCAGAAGGTCCGAAGAGCCATTTGCAAAAAACGACGATGCTTGTACTGGCAGTTACGCTTCATAATATTCCGGAAGGAATGGCGGTCGGTGTTGTTTATGCCGGTTATCTGACAGGAAATGCGCAGATCACACTAATGGGTGCCCTGGCGCTTTCGCTTGGAATTGCAATCCAGAACTTCCCAGAGGGTGCAATCATTTCGATGCCGCTCCGATCGGAAGGAATGGGAAAAACAAAAGCTTTTGTCGGAGGAGTGTTGTCCGGAATTGTAGAGCCGATTGGTGCAGTCATTACGATTCTGGCAGCCGGTCTGATCGTCCCGGCACTGCCGTATCTTTTGAGCTTTGCGGCAGGAGCGATGATTTATGTCGTTGTAGAAGAGCTGATTCCGGAGATGTCTGCCGGGGAGCATTCCAATATCGGAACGATTTTCTTTGCAGTCGGATTTTCGGTTATGATGATCTTAGATGTGGCACTGGGGTAATCTCTTTCCGCAATAAATATAGAAGATACCGCCGAAAAATCCGAAGATCAGTCCTGTATAACCGCCGGAACAAAGGATAACCGTTGTTTTTACCAGAGTGGTTGCATTCTGGAAGAGAGGACAGATCAGAGCACCGATACAGAGTCCGATGACTGTCCAGCTACATGCCAGAACAGAGAGAAAAACGGTTGCAGTGGATGGCTTTTTAGAATGTTTACTGATATAGTTCCATAAAGTTTTATACATTGTAATTCCCCATTTCTTAATGAAAAGTGATTATTTTTTGGTTTGTTTTCATTATAGAGAGGGATTGTAAAATGCGAATGCGGGGTAATGAAAAATCTTTGTAAAATTTGTGGGGGAATTTATGCCGGATCAGAAAATAGATAATCTCTTGAACCTTGCGATGGATGCCACGCCACAGGAGCGGGCAAAGTCGGAGAATTTGAATGTCGGATATGATTCTGCGACCAGGCTGTGGGATGTGATCGTGAAATACAGCGGACCGGAACGTGGACTTATGGGAGAAGAAACTCAGGTAGTTCCGTTGCTTGGCGGTTATGCAGTGGTGACGTTGCCGGAATCGGAAATTGATGCGTATTCCGACAGAGAACAGGTGGAGTTTATTGAAAAGCCAAAGCGACTGTATTTTGAGACGGTTGAGGCAAGAGAGGCGAGCTGCATCATACCGGTGCAGAGTGGAGCTGATGGATTAACCGGTGAGGGTGTATTGGTTGGTGTCGTGGATTCCGGTGTGGATTATTTTCACCCGGATTTCAGAAATGAGGACGGCAGCAGCCGGATTTTGCGTTTATGGGATCAAAGCATAGAGGGAAATTCGCCGGAAGGTTATGTGACAGGAACAGAATATACAAAAGAAGAAATAGATAAGGCGCTTGCACTTGGAGAAACTGAGGGCAGGCGTCTGGTTGCGTCCAGGGATTTCAGTGGACATGGGACAGCAGTTCTTGGCATTGCGGCTGGGAATGGGAGAGCATCGGATGGTGTAAACCGCGGTGTCGCGTATAAGAGTGATCTTCTGGTCGTAAAGATGGGAAATGCAAGAGAAAATTCTTTTCCAAGAACGACGGAACTGATGGAAGGAATTGATTATCTTATTCGGCAGGCAGTGCAGATGGGGAAACCGATTGCCATCAATATCAGTTTTGGAAATAATTACGGATCGCATGAACCTTATAATTAAAGGAAAGCATAAGAAAACACTGATATTTCCTGTGTTTTCAGGAGATTCAGTGTTTTACTCGGATTCATGATCGGTTGTCATTCTGGTCTTATAATACTCGGTCAGGATCATATTGATCTGCTGGGAACGTGTACGAAAGTTCTCTTTCGCATCCTTATCAATCTCAGCGACCAGTTCTTTGGAAAGGGTAGTATAGACCTGAACATTATTGGAACTGATAGCCATGTGGCACCTCCGGTTTCATTTTAGTAGCCTTATTCTACCATACTTCATGGGATGGGGCAATGTTAACCGGGAAAAAGAGGACGATCCTAAAATGAATTTCTAAATTCCACCGCCCCGTTGGGTGATGGGATTTACTCTCGCACAGTAGATATTTACTCTTTCATACATCGAAAGAAAAAGAAAGACGGAACCTTATATAAGGATTATTTCTATTATGCCTGTAAACATCGTCGCCTGGTAGATGGTCATAAATGTGGATATCGTAAACAATGGAGCGAGGATAAGATTA
>CAVBPN010000243.1:0-28256 GCA_963597235.1 bacterium | reverse complement strand
CTTAAAGAATTTTCGAGAATCGTATGTGTTTCACTGTTTAGTTATCAAGGTTCTTTTGTACTTTTCGCTCTCTTGCGACAGCTCATTTAGTTTATCACATTCATTTTCGTTTGTCAAGAACTTTTTTAAGTTTTTTCAAAACTTTTTAAATGAATCTTTGTGATGTCATTGCTCATCAGCAACTCATTTACTTTATCACATTCATTTCTGAATGTCAAGTACTTTTTTGAATTTTTTCAACTTTTTCAAAAGTTTAAAAAATTCAAACGGAGAAGGAGGGATTTGAACCCTCGCGCCGGTTACCCGACCTATACCCTTAGCAGGGGCACCTCTTCGGCCTCTTGAGTACTTCTCCTGACTCCGAATTCATAATCTCTTATGCAATTTGAAGCGCATTTCTTTCCGAAACGCATGGTTAATTATACATAACTCATTTTACATTGTCAACACTTTTTTTGCATTTATTTTAATATTTTTTTATACTGCCTTTACTTTCCCGTCGGAAGCAGTATTTTAAGCTCAAACCAGTTGTTTTCCTGTGCCGCGATCACTGATCCATGATACTTTTCTACTGTACTCTTTATACTCTTCATTCCATATCCATGAAGTCGCCTGTCTTTCTTTGTTGTCACAGGCATTCCATTTTTAAACTGAATCTTTTCATCACAATAGTTCTCTGTGCGGATGCGGACAAACTGTTTCTCTCTGGTCACATAGAGCCAGATCAGTCGTTTTTGCTTTTCCTGTTGCTTTTCGGTACTCTCAATGGCATTGTCCAGCATATTTCCAAACAGTGCACTGACATCCATATCTTCCATAAAAGACAGTGTTTCCCCGTCTACAATAAACTTCAGTTCAATCTCTTTATTCTGACAGATCATTGCTTTGTTTGTCAGTACCGCATCCAGGATCTGGTTTCCAGTCTTGTTCTGCGTCTCATATACCCTGATCTCCCGTTCCATCTTTTCCAGATAACTTGTAGACTTTCCAGTATAAGACTGTGTCTTGAGAAGATTTATCTGGTGTTTCAGATCATGGTACTTCTGATTTACCATATCGATATTTTCTTTGGAAAGCTGATAATTCTTATACTGCATTTCCATAATATTCCGAAGGGTATCTTTCTCAAAACGGATCTGGATTTCCTTTACCTGAACATGGTATGCATACAGTACAGCAATTCCGCTTAAATCTACCAGTGTACGGATAATAAAGATATCCGTGACAAAACTTCCACTGAACAGTCCGTCCTGATCAAGATAACTCAGATTACTCATGGCAAATACAGATGCTGCAATAATAATGACCACCAGTAATTCTCTTCTCGTAATATGAAGTTCTTCAAGATCTTTTTTCAGACTCCGTTCAATCAATGCCAGTACAGCAAAAATCGCCATATAAACAAGTATCAGTTCTGTCCATCTCCAGAACTCTCCATGCATACCTCTCGTATATGTAAGATAATAATAAATCTGCCAGCACATAGATGCCGCAAATTCTCCATTAATAAAAGCCTTTACACAATAAAATCCGGCCTCTCTGAGAGAAAAATCATTACAGATATAAATATATCCCAGAAGAAGTCCCACGATCAGCATCATGGACGGAATAAACAATTCCTGCCTTACTCCATCTGTCACTGTCATAAAAAACAAAAGGAGGGCAAACTGAACACAGCTTACTGCTGCCAGCTTCCATCTCCCGATTTTTCTTTCATTCGTACCTGTGATCACAAATACGGACAAAGCATAAGCTATGGCATAGTAATACCCTGGTGTATTTAGCACCTCTGTTGTGTTCATTTGCCCACCTCATTCAAATATTCATTTAATGCGTCCAGGAATGGTTTGCGTCTGCTCCTGCTTACCTGAATCGTATCTCCATTAACGCTGACATCACTTCCCATGTAATTGTCTACATATTCCAGATTTACCAGATAACATCTGTTGCAACGGAAAAATCGCTTTGTATCCAGCTGTCCTTCCGCATCACGGATCGTCCCCTTCGTCACAAAACTTCCTTCTGTTGTATGATAGATCAGAAGGTGATCCTGCACTTCCACATAACAGATCTGTTCGATATCCAGTTTCTTTTTTCCGCCTTTCAGCGATATGGTGATAAATTCTTTTTCCTGTTCTTTTACTCTGTGAAGCGCTCTTCCCATACTCTCCGAAAAAGAGAAATACGAAATAGGCTTCAGCATATAATCCAGAGCATTTACCTTATAGCCCTGAATTGCATACTGAGGCATATTTGTTATAAATATAATGACAACATCTTTGTCCAGCTCTCGGATTTTTTCAGCAGCCTTCATTCCGTTCAGAAAAGCCATCTCAATATCCATCAGAATCAGATCGTAATCCGCAGAATAATCTGTCACAATATCTTCACCGTCCCGAAACTCTGTGATCAGAAATTTCAGTCCGCTCTCTTTTTCGTATCGTTTCAGGTGAGTTCGTAACGCTTCCAGATCACTCGCATCATCTTCCACTGTTGCAATACGAAGCATCATTCATCCCCCGTGCCTTCTCATAATTATACCTGTAGTATAGCAAGAAAAAGCACAGGAAACAATCCGTTTTTTATTTCAGATTTTTACTTCAAGTCTTTATTTAATGTCTTTATTTTAATGTAAATGAAATAAAATCAAAGCTTCCTTTTCCTTCAAAGCTGAAGAATAATGCCTCTCTGCTGCCCGAAGCCTTAAGAGGAGCTTTAAATTCTGTCAGTTCTTTGCCCGGACTGACAGAAACTGATGCCACTTCTTCTCCGTTTTCACTGGTTCGAACATGCAGAGTACCTTCTGCGCGTCCCTTTACAGCCACACTGATTTCTTCCGTTTCTCTGAGGTCAAAATACTTAAAGCCTGCCAGTGCACCATCACACATATTTGCAATATACTGATCCGGTCCGGACTCTCTGTCTTTTCCATCCTGTGTCAGATACGGACAGTCTTTCTTCGGATGCTTGATCATGCTTAAGAAACGTGTTCCTCTTTTTCCATAAAGGTTGCAGGCAATATATGAAGGGTAGGTTCCTTTTCCTTCGAGCGGACCTCCGTTTAATCCACAGGAAGTCATTTCTGCCTGATAGAATTTTCCGTCTTCGAAACGAATCTCCTCCGCCATCGCCTGACGTGAGGACTGCTTGCGGTTACTGTGTCTGTGATAGAAAACAAAATATTTTCCATTCAGCTCAATGATACTGCCATGTGTATTTCCTGTATCAAATCTTGCGTGTTTCACATCCGGTACACCTTCAAGGCCTATATCACCATTACTTACCAGAATGCCGCCATACTCGAATCCCTTAACCGGACTGTCACTTGTCGCATAGCAAAGTTCATGACTGTTCATTGTACTGTAAATGAAATAGTATGTGCCATTAAATTTACGCATGGAACTTGCTTCAAGGAAAGAATGTCCCTCATAAGGAGTACCGATAGATTCCTTTTCGCCTGCGATTCCGATATAGGACGGTCCATTCAGTACAGTCAGCATATCAGACGGATCCAGTTCAAAACACATCGGTCCATGTTCTGTCGGTTTGGAACCATCCAGAAGAATCGGGTTTCCTGCCAGTGCAAAACCAGTATACAGATACAATCTACCGTCATCATCCATAAAAACACCCGGGTCAAACTGGAACGGTTCGTTCTTCTTTCCAATTGCCACGCCGTCACTGTATTTCACATATCCATAAAATTCGTATTTTCCTGCCGGCTCATCGCATACAGCTACAGAGATCATCTTTGTACCACCCATAAAATAGTACAGATAAAATCTTCCGTCCGGTCCCTGTATCATATCCGGTGCTGCAAGACCGTTTGTCAGGCGGATCCTTGGTGCTGCCGGATCCTGCTCTCTCTTATAAATGCATCCTTCATAACGCCAGTTACCCAGATCATCCACCGGTGCTGACCAGCATACATAATCCCCCAGACAGAAATTCAGTCCGTTGAATATATCATGGGAACCGTAAACGTACACACGGTCTCCTACAACATGTGGTTCTGCATCCGGGACATATTCCCAGCTTGGCATGTATGGATTTACAGCCTGTTTTGTTTTCATGTTTTCCCTCCAATTTTACAATCTCAATTTCGCAGTTCTGATTTCACAGCTCAAAATTTATAGTCTCACTTTTATCATGTCTGCATTGTAGCATGATTTTCTGCATCAGATTTCTTTTGAGCGTGGTCGGTTTATTTTTCTGCGTGATCTGTGCTTTCCCGGATTTTTCCGGCATATGCCGACCAGAAATAATTTCGTTTGTAGCTGTCAGATGACATTAATGGTACAACGATCTCTGCGCTGATACCATCCAGAAGATGCTGACCCACGATACACTTCGAAGGGTCTTTCTGCTCAAGCACGATTGTCTTAAGACCTGTACAGCCCGAAAAAGCGTAATCCTCGATCTGCGTCACATTCTCCGGAATTATGATTGTTTCTTCTCCCTGATATGCCTGACTGTCTTTTGCAGTCCATATCCTGGTTTCTGTAGATGCATCTTCCCACGTTCTATGAGGTTTTTCCGGAAGTTCCACGGTTACGGCCCCGGCATCTCCAAGCATCGCTTTGATATCCCTGATCAGCTGTACCGTATTTACTTCTTTTCCTGCCTGATTCAGATGAAAATTAGTATCAAAAAACCACTCCGCTTCCATCAGGCTGTTTTCCGGATTTCCTGCAACCGGGAAATCCAGTTTCTGACGCAGGAATGCATCATATTCTGTCAGATCATCCGCATCTACCACTGCCAGCTCGTTTACCGGACAATATCTGTACCAGACTGACGCTCCTTTTTTCTCAAGACGCTCTGCCCAGGCATTCATATAGTCCAGAAATTCCGGCTGCACAACATCTTCTGTAAATCTTACTTTCCGGTTCACATCATAGCCGCCCGGAAGTATATTCTCCCTGCATGTATCCAGATCGATATCTCCATAGGTATTAAAGGATTTTTTCTGATATACACTGTCTGTCTGAGGACTTTTCCCCTTCCATACATAATTCAGTTTTTCCAGAGCAAATCCCGGGAAATTTCCCAGCATCGTCTCAAAGTTTTCGCTCTTCAGATTACGCAGCATCCCAAAGGCTCCGTCAGCAGCCTGCCACATATACTCCCCGTTAAAATAATCCGAGAGTGTCTGCTCACTCTGTTCCGGCGAAAGAATCACTATATCGCCTTCACGAATATACGCTTCGGAGAGATCCATGACTGCCTTTGTCCCAAGCCCCGCATACATGCCAAAGTTGATAACCTCATACGAAGAAAAAAATTCGTCGATCATCTCACTGTCACAGTCAAAAGCAACACCGCTGCCGCCGACAAGTACAATTCTCTGTCCCGGAGTTTCCTTCAATCTCTCATATTTACTTTTCATTTCTCCCATAAACGTTTCCCCATACTGTGCAGGCAGGCCAAACCCACAGATCAGGAAAAAGAACTGCTCCGCCAGAAGCACAACCGACACAATTATGACAACACGCCTTACTGTTTTTTTATCCATATTTAAAACCTGAAATAAATAAATGCGTTTTCACCGCCGGACGCCATCATGCCAAGCCATGAAAATTCAATTACAGTCACCATCACAACAAAAATCACTGCAGCCAGACAAAGCCCCCTCCTGGTCTGACAGCTTTTATCAATCTCCTCAGGAAGTCGTTCCAGAATCAGCCAGGTAATTCCTGTCGCAAACAGCCGCAGAATCGCCAGACCCTGAATTCCCAGAAAGCTCATCGTCTCCGAGATTCCGCTGCCCAGAGGATTCACAAATGGCTGCATAAGAATCTGCCACGCACCAGGAAGCGAAGGTGCACGGAAAAACACCCATGCAATATTCACAAGAAGCAGCGTAAGAAACCATCCGGCCACCGGAGGAAGAATCCTCTTTTTATCTTTTCTCATCCGCGAGAAACACATGGCTCCGACCATATAGATTCCATGGATCAGTCCCCACACAACAAAATTCCAGGATGCTCCATGCCAGAATCCACTCAAAAGGAAAACGATCAGCACATTCCGACATCTCTTCACAAATCCCCTGCGATTTCCTCCAAGTGGAATATATACATAATCCGTAAACCAGCGTGTCAGGCTGATATGCCATCTTTTCCAGAAATCCTGTATGCTTACTGCACGGTAAGGATGCCTGAAATTTTCCATAAGCCGTATTCCCATCATACGTGCCGCGCCTCTTGCAATATCTGTATATCCGGAAAAATCACAATAAATCTGAATGGCAAAAAACACAGTTCCCAGAACCGCACCAATCCCGCCGGCATCCTGCGGTGCAGCATACACTCTGTCAACATACACAGCCAGATAATCTGCCACGACAACTTTTTTGTAAAATCCCCGCAGCATCAGCCAGAAACCATTCAACAGATCTGTCCGGCTCTTTGTATGTTTTTCTTTCAGTTGTCCGAGAAGATTTCCCGCTCTCTCGATCGGTCCTGCAACCAGCTGTGGAAAGAACGAAACAAACAGGGCATAACTTGCAGGACTTTTTTCTGCTGAAATCTCACCCCGGTATACATCAATCACGTATGCCATTGTCTGAAAAGTATAAAATGAGATTCCCACCGGCGGGACCGAATATTTCAGTCCGATCAGCAGTCCCATGCACACTGCCACAGCAAAAATCAGCCATCCTTTTCTGTGTCTGCCCTTCTCAATGGCAACTCCCGCCAGATAAGTGACAGCCGTTGTAAGTAAAAGCAGTCCACCCGCCCAGAAACTTTCTTTTATATAGAAGAAATAACTCACGGCCAGCAAAAAGAATTCTCTGTATCTCCACGGAATCTTCCAGTAGAGAATCACTACAACCGGAAAGAGAAAAATAAATGTCAATGATATAAAATTCATTCCTTCTCCTCCTTCGCAAGCTGTTCTTTCAGATCCCGGATCACTTTTTCGGTCCGGATCTGTGCCCCTTCTGTAGATAAATGATTATCTGTTCCATACAGATAGATTCCTGTATACAAAGAATCCTCAAGTTCAGAAATAACAGGAACATGTAACTGGCTCTTAAAGTATTCATGCAGACGGGCTCTTTCCTCCTGTGTACTGTCTTCTGAAAGTGCATATTTATTTCTGGGTGAATAGGTAAAATAAACTTTTATTCCTTCATCCAGAAATCTCTGAAACTCTGCATTCACAGAATCGATATACGTTTCTTTTGGAAATGCGTTTACTGTATAATTTACCGGAAGTCCATAAATCGGTTGTTCACTTGTGGAATTTGGACGATATACGACATAGTCCCCATACTCATTGTAGCTTGGTTTCTCCACTTCATTTCCATCCTCATCATAATCTGAAGCACAGACATCATAATTTTTTCGTTCCATATCCTGCCTTGCCGTCTGGTATGCAGAAAAAGCAGTAAAAACCTGCGTATATTCCCGGAGATCCAGTTCAGCAAACGCATCATAATTGGATTCCATCATGGCAAATGTCGCATAATCCAGTTCCTTCTGATAACAGAACTGTCTGTTTGATGCATCAAATTCCGGAGAGTCCAGAAGAATATCTCCTTCCTTCATACAGGACCGGATCAGTTCAAGCTGTGGCAGCGCCGGTGAATAGGCAAAAACCCCCATATTGACTACTTCATAATCTGGAAACTCCTGATCAAGCATCGCACTGTCGTATCCAAATCTTGTCGAAGAACCGGAAAACAGGACAATCTTCTTTTTATCCTTCAACGCCAGCAGACGGTCGTATTTGTCCTGGAAGGTATCGAAATAATTTCCACTGTAAGCCGGCGCCTCGATTGCATTGATATGCAGGGTACGAAGCATATCACAATCCTGAAATGCATAGTCGCTGATTTTCTCCAGATCATCGTAAATATAGAGCTGTTCCAGTCGGTTGCTCCTGAATGCCCACTTTTCGACTTCATGGATCCCCGGTGAAAGAATGACTGTTTTGCACTCTGTGTCCGCAAAAGCCTGTTCCCGGATTGTTCGCACCGGCAGACCTCCAAGAGTGGGCGGAACACAGATCTGCTGTTCTTTCCCTGTATAGCCGGTTATGACCGCAAAGCCTGACACTTTTTTGTACACAAACTCTGCCTCGTCTGTCCACGGAACCCACTGTGCATACAGCACAAGCCCTTCTTTCCATTCAATTCTGCTGCCAAGTCCCACAGCCTGACCACTTCCGTCGGCTCTGGTATTCCATCCAAGTAACGTATAACCATCTCTGGAAAAAAGCTCCGTTCCGGTCGAAGTATTGATTCTCTGATGTGTACCTCGGTAACAGATACTTACTCTGTCTGAATTCCCTGAAATGTTTTTTCCGCCATTGGCATCATATGTAATCTCATATTTTCCTTTTTCAGCCCGGATACAGATACTCTCTGAATAATTTACTTCATGTAAAACAAGATTTACTGTTTTTCCATCATTTTCTTTTGTTATTTCACTCTCACCGTGGTAATCTGTTCCCAGAAACTGCCAGTTTTCATCCAGCGTGACCGTAAAGCTCACATCACTTCCGGGTTCTACTGTTCTGGCAGGGTCTGTTACATAATAGCCTTCTCCGGCTTCCAGAACGATATGACAGAGATTTTCTTTCTTGGTGCTTTTCTGCCCGCACCCGGCCAGCCCTGCTGTCAGCAGAAGAAGGAATATCCCGGATATCATTTTCAGTTTTCTTTTGTACATGAATCGAACTCCTCCTTCCATTTTTTATCTTATAAATGCACAGCGGTCTTCCGGTAGACTTAAGGCACAGCTTTAATGCTTGCTAACCTTAGTTATACCAGAAGACCGCCTCATTATAACAGCCCTTTTAGGCTCTTTATTTATTTTTTATTTGTTTTTTTGCCGCGATTGCTTTCTGTTCTTCCGGCAGATCCTTCTCTATTGTGAAGAAGAAGATCAGAACTGCACAGATCACATAAGCGATTGTCTCTACCCAGATGTATCCGACAGAGATAGCTGTCTGTGCTGCCGCTGTCTGTGCTGCAGTGCCAAGAGCGATATCTGCTGCCTGGTCATATCCGCTGGCATTTAAGATCGCACTGAAAATAGAGTTACATACAGGAGTCGCAGCTACCATGATGGAGCTGTAAATAGACATTGTCAGTCCATCTGTACGGATTCCGGATTTGTATTCGATATGATCGATGACATCCGCAAGCATTGCAAGAATCATGTAGCATGCCGGAGCGGATCCGAGACATTTCAGTGCCACACCGATTGCTACAGGAACGATCTGTCCGTTACCCATGATTGCGATCACACCGCCGACAGATCCCAGAAGCATGCCGACCATACATACGATACGTTTTCCGAATTTGTTGCAGAGAGGCACGATTGCCACTGCTGCCACTGCCATCGGAACTGCACCCATAATACTTAAGAGTGACTGTGAAGCACCCCAGGCATCAGCCGTACCAAAGAAGGTATTGTCCATTACCCATTTACAGAAATAAGTCATGGAACCGTTCTTCATCGCACCGCTCCACTGGAATCCCATGTAGAACAGCATAACAATCCACCACATTTTTTCACTGGCAACTGCAGAAAGCTGTTCCTTCAGAGAGGCAGTCTTAACTGTTTTCTCGTCTGTAGTCCCCTGTGACATCTGCTCTTCTGTTACACGCTCACGTGTGAACTTGAACTGTAAGAAGATCGTCAGTGCGGAGAAAATAGCAATTGCAGTCATTGCTACCAGCCACAGATGCTGATTTTCTTTCAGTGCGAAAGAAACCAGGATCGGGAATACCATAGAGCCTGCACCCATAACAGCAAGTCCTGCCACGTTAGTAAAGGAAGCCAGGGCTCCTCGCTGCTTACTGTCTCTTGTAGATACAGGAATCAGCGTGGAGTTTGCTGTATTGTAGATCGGATAAGCTACTGCGTAAAACAGGTTGTACGCGATCGCGATCCACACCATTTTGGCAGTTCCCTCAAAAGGAACTACGAACATCAGTACAGAAGCAATGGACAGAGTCAGTGCGGACAGAAGGATCCACGGTCTTGCCTTTCCAGCCATTGTTCTTGTACGTTCAATAAGCTGACCTACGATCAGGTTTGCTGCCACGATCAGGATGGTCGAAAACAGCTGTAAAGTTGTCAGAAATGTCAGGTTCAGTTTCAGGACATCTGTAAAATAATTCTGAAGGATACTTGTAAAAATACCGGAAGCCAGAAGTGCTCCGAACGGTCCGATAAAATATCCGATCAACATCTCCGGAAGTTTTACATCATCTGATTTGATTCTGGAACCGGTCAGTGGACCGTTCCAGAAATCTTTATTTGTATTGCTCATAAAATCAATCCTTTACTACTTTGAAGAAGGAAGAAATAATTGTACAGATCAGAGCGACCGCGCATACGATCATTCCAATGATTGCACCCTTTAAATCTGCCATATTCTGAGCGTTGTTCTCAAAAGTCATGATTGATCCGATTGCAGCGATTCTGCTGCTGATAAACTGGATCAGTGCATATGCTGTCAGCACACCACACGCTACCGGAAGGATATCCAGTACCGGTTTTGCCCCCATTTTCATAGAAGCCACGATCATAACGATCTCAAGGATCGCAGCTATAGTCAGGCAGGCTACAACCGCATTGTCAACACCACTGTTTATAAAATAATTTGTTTTGCAGTTTTTCATATACAGAACCAGTCCTGCTGCAGTTACAATGGCAGTAATTACGCTTAAGACCAGGCCTGCACCCATTTTTTTCTTTTCAGCCATAGTTATTCCTCCTTACTGCTCTTTCTTTTTCAGTCCAAGCAGATACATTGCTGCACAGAGTACAGTCAGTACACCGAATCCGACGCGAAGACCTGTGATCAGATTGTCGTACCATGTGTTCAGTTTTTCAATATGTGTAGTAGTTGACATACCATCCATTGCATTGGAGTTTGCAAGTGCATAGTTCTGATACAGCATTGCCTGTTTCAGATCTGTCAGAAGTTCTTCACTCTGGCTTGCATTCTCTACGCTCCAGTATGGCCATACTTCTTCTACTGCTGCCATTGTATTGTCACCGGTGTTACATGTCATAGTTACACCATTATGTATTGCCATGCGTATCTTTGTATAAGTCGGATCCTGAATGAAGTCCTCAGACATCAGACCCTTGAATCCCCATTCTTTACGAACGATGTTCAGAAGCAGTCCTGTATGCGCGTTACTTGTCACACAGCCAACACGGTTGTATGTAGTCATTACGCCAAGAGCATTTGCATCTTCGATGCAGGACTGTGTACCACGCAGTTCGTTTTCACGGGCAGCCTGCTCGGTCATGAACTCGGCAATACCTGTACGGTTGATCTCAGTATCATTAAATGCCACATGTTTCGGTGCAATAATTAATCCATATGCATGTCCACCCTCGATGATGGAAGCACCCTGTCCTGCTGTCAGAACTGCATCCTCAGAGAAGTACTCATGGTTACGTGCATTATATGGTGTACGATGAAGGTTTGTTCCAACGCCCCACCAGATTGCTGTGTTTGCCCACAGAGAATAGTTACCAACTACTTTACCCCATTCTTCTGCCAGCTGTTTGCTGAATGTCTGACCGATAACAGTTTCAACTGCCATAACACCCATCTTGTAGTCACGGTTCGGATCATCCTCTGCGATCACGCATGGATCTCCTGTAGAATCATCTGAGTTTGCATACTGTCCCAGCGGATAAGAGTTGAATCCGTTCGGTCCGTCGTTCTGAATAGCTTCCGGAGAGGTGATAGATTCAATTGTCTTTGTGCTGGTTCCACCAAGTCCTGTACGGATCAGGCATTCTTCCAGAGTGATCTGATCCATCAGAGTACTCCATCTTTCATCTGTGATGTCATCTACACCTTTGAGGTTAGCCAGAGTCATTCCATTGTCTGCGCCAAAGGTTACAGAAGACGGATCTCCGTTTGCTTCGATATCACTGTAGTCATCAGCCATAGCACTGATCATCTCGTCTGTAGCTGTCAGATCTTTGTATGTTTCCGGCCAGGTTCCTTCCCAGTCGTTTCTGCTTAAGTAAGTAACGGTATCTTCCATCCAGTTGTTCAGATCTGCATCCTGAAGCTGATTTTCTACCGGTGTACCATTTAAGGTTACAGCGAAAGAAGAAGAATCAAAATCTCCAAGTTCCCATGTCTGTACGTTATCTTTGTTTCCGTCAACATCCTGATCCTGTGCAGCAAGGACATTGTTTACAGCCTCATGTGCACCATTTCCAACAGTGAAATAATAAGTTCCATTATCCAGGATCCAGTTACCGGTTGTACCTGCTTCGTTATCACAGGTGCTGTCCCAGCTTGCCATATCCTGTGCATCTGCTGTGATCGTCACGGTCTGGCTTTCGCCTGGCTCTATCATGTCTGTTTTTTCATAGTCCAGAAGCTGAACTGCTGATTTTTCTACTTTGTTCTCTACATCATAGTCTGTATAAGGAACAGAAGTATAAAGCTGTACAACATCTTTACCTGCAACATCACCTGTATTCTTAACTTCTACTTCTGCTGTTACAGTTCTGTTGTCAAGATCTACATCTACGCTCTTGAGAGTCTGTTCGAAAGTTGTATAGGAAAGACCATATCCAAATGGATAAGACACTTCGTCATCATAGTTCCATGCTTTTCCTGTAGAACTTCCTACTGTTGCATCTGCATTTCCCTGTCCAAGCACAGTATCTGCATATCTTGTTTCGTAGTATTTATATCCTGTGTAAATACCTTCTGCTTCAACTTCTTCTGCATTGATGTTTACAGACGGATCTGCGTTTGTCCACTCATAATTTCCAAAGTTCTGTGCTGCCGGCGAGTTGGCATTTGTCACTGCATAAGTGTCTGTCAGATGACCGGACGGGTTTGCCTCTCCGGAAAGGATATCTGCCACACCATAGAAACCGTATCCTCCCGGGAAACCAATTTCCATGATCGCATCTACGCCATCATTATTTTTGATCTCATCGATCTCCATTGCGTTTGCATTGTTCAGCATAACGATGACTTTACCGCCGTTGCTTTCTTTTGCTTCAACAGCAGCATTGATCAGGTCACGCTCATCATCACTTAATCCAAGTGGATCAGTCTGATTCAGCTCCTGGGATGCATCTACACCATCCACACCCGGAAGGTAAGTTCCGTTCTCTGTAGAAGAACGACCGATCGTTACCAGCATGACATTGTAATCATCCATGGATTCTTTCCACTGGCCGTCTACACTGTCCATTGTTTCCTGTGAAGGCTCTTTGCTTGTAAATACACCGTCTGTTGCAGGTGCTGTAATGTGGTAATATTCCACGATATTTCCCCACATATTAACCTCTGTCTTGAACTCGGATTCCAGGCTCTTGTACAGATTCTGAAGATCTTCATTGATGCTGAAACCTTTTGCCGCTAATGCTTCAACAAAATCTACAGTGTCTGCATCTGTTCCCTCATTTTCAGTCAGGGAACTTCCCATGTCACCGCCCTGTACCGGATAGTAGCTGGAGAATCCAAGAAGGGACAGCTTCTGTGTCTCGTCTTTTGACAGTGGAAGTGCATTGTTCTCATTTTTTAACAGAACTGTTCCTTCCTCACTCATACGTTCTCCAAGATCCTCAATGGAATCCAGAAGTTCTGTCGTACTGGAATAATCAGACTTGTATGTATACAGATCCTCGTCTGTACTGTCTGTTACCATAGCACTGCTCTTGGTTCCAAGAAATTTGTCGATGTCTGTACGATAGCTTTCTACTACAGGTCCTGCCGCAACAGAAACGGTCAGAAGAGACGCTGTAAGAGTAGTCAGACCACGCCAGAGATTTCTTTTTCTGCTCATGATTGTAGCTCCTTTCTTTCCCTTAAATATGGTTAAGTCTCATCGCTCAGATGCTTCCATATTTTCCATGACTTAAATTTAACATAAATTAAAAAAACGCTCCCATTTTTTTCGCAGACTGCACTTTTTCAGCCGTAAATGGGAACATTTTTTTATTGAATTTTCACAAACAAAATTTTTCAGGAAATCTTGCACAAATTGTGATGTTTGTTTTTGTCTATATTGCCTATAGGTAATTTATTTTTGTGTTATGACCGGAATCTCACATGTATATGTTTTTTCTTCATCGGAGACAGTAATCTTTACCGGTCCGCTTTCTCCGGCACGGACTACAGCCATCGCTTCACCATAATAGGTATCAACTGTATCCTGTGCATAGTTACCTTCTACATAGGAGCAGGCACTTCCCAGGCCTTCAAGAATTGCATTCTCTACTGAAACTTTCAGATGATGTTTTTCCATCGGTTTCCAGATTCCGTTAATATCTCCGTACTGTAATGGAACAAACAGCAATCTGCCCGCTTCCACATTTTCCTGTTCCGGTTTAATATGAAGCATAGTTTCTTCATTCGCTGTCACCAGTGTCTGGCGATCGATCTCATGTCCGTTCTTATCATAGGAGACAGCTGTGATCTCGCCGTCCTCATATGGAATGTGGAATTTTGTCCTGCATTTCTTTACTTTTCCGCGCGCTGCTTTCTTTCCATTGACCAGAAGTTCCACTTCTGCTGCCCTTGCAAAGACTTCAACCTCTGCTTTTTCTCCGTCACAGCCTCTCCATGACCAGCTCTCCAGAGCCTTTGTCAGCGCCCACCCCGTCAGCTGCAGATTCTCCTTCTGATACACAGGTTTCACGGCGATAAACGGACCTGTTGTCTGTTCAAAAGCAACTCTTGTATAAGCCGCCTCTGCACGCGGTTTTCCAAGAAGGTCGATTCTTCCGTTGTTTCCTGTCATTCTGGTGTGCGGCATCCTGCCCTTGTAGTCTTCGTATTCAGCCGCACCATCACCGGTTTCTCCGATATATTCCCATCCTGACCAGACAAAATCTCCCAGGATTCGTTTATTCTTCTTGGCAATCTCCCAGAAGCTGTATGCATCCTTACAGAAAGTCTCTGTACCGAGAATCAGACGGTTAGGATATTTTCTCAGGTCGTGCTTATAGCGGAAAAGTCCGTAGTTGTAACCTGCAATGTCCATGTTTGCAAAAGCATCTTTTGTCTTCCAGTCGCATGGCGGAAGGGTTGCACCGATTTTCATAAAGTAGTCTCCTACCAGACATGCAAGCGTATTATAGAATTCACTTCCTACCGGTTTCTTCTTTTCTTTTTCCGGTTTCTTTGCTTCCTGCTTTGCAGCTTCTGCACTCTTCTCAGCTTTATCGTCACTGTAAACGCCCATTCCCATAGAGCTTAAGAAATTAAAGAAAATATTGATTCCGCAGGTTACCGGTCTGTACGGATCTAATTTATGAAGGTAAGAAGTCATTCTGCCGGTAAGTTCAATTCCTTTTTTCTGTGCAGTTTCTGCAACTTCATTTCCCGTAGAATACATGATAACACACGGATGGTTGTAATCTTTCTCTACCATATCTTTCAGGTCCTGCTGCCACCATTCATCCAGATATCCCGCATAATCATATTTTGTCTTGTGGATATACCAGACATCCACATATTCATCCATCATCAGCATTCCCAGACGGTCACAGGCATCCAGCATATCTTTAGAACACGGATAATGAGACGAACGGATTGCATTATAACCATTCTCTTTGAGGATGCGGACTCTTCGCTCTTCCGCTTCCGGATAAGTGCAGGCTCCAAGAACACCATTATCATGATGCACACAGGCTCCTCTGAGAATTTCTCTTTTACCGTTGATTGTAAGACCGTTTTCCGAGGTCCATTCAAGCAGACGGATTCCAAATACTTCCTCTACGACATCTTCGCCAAATGTTGCACGCAGAGTATAAAGATTCGGATGATCGCAGTCCCAGAGTTTTACGTCCGGGATTTCCATTTGAAAATTCGACAAATGTCCTGTGTTTTCTATTTCTTTCTCAAGAACGTTCTGCCCTCCATCCAGAATTTCTACTTTCACCCTGCCCGGGCAGGAAGTTTTTATTTCTACCTCGATCACTGCCGGAGCATAGCTCACTGTATGGATTTTGATTCCATTGACTGGAATATACTTCTTATCTCCCGTCCAGAGATAAACCGGACGATAAATTCCTGTTCCGGAATACCAGCGGCTGTTTGGCTGATCAGAGTTTCGCGCGATCACACGGATCTCATTCTGGGCTTCATATTTCAGGAGTCCATCTGTATCTACATAAAAGTTGGTATAGCCATACGGTCTGTACGCTGCTTTCGTTCCATTAATGTAAACTTCCGCATTGTGGTAAACACTTTCAAACTCAATAAGAACTTTTTTGCCACTGTACTCTGACGGCACAAAGACATGTTTCGTATATTCATAATCGCCGCCCAGATACCAGCCGGAGTTTCCCTCGCTGACGCTTTCTGCGGTACGCGGCTCGCTCCGCATCGCATCATGTGGAAGTGTCACAGAATATGGTTCTTCTTCTCTGGTAAGGCATCTGCATGTCCAGTTTCTGTTAAAATCTATTCTCTTCATCTCAAATCTTCACCCTTCTTGTTTCTCCTCTGACCAGAGAAAATCTCTGTTCACCAAGTTCCAGAACTCCGCCGTCTGCATCCGGAATTACTTCCAGATATTCTTCATCCCAGATCAGTCGGACAGTTCCATTGTTTCCTACCGGAAGTGTGCAGTCCAGATCTGTAAAATACTGCATCTGCGGTTTTAATACATAAGTAATATCATCTTTATTTACGAGATCCAGTCCTGCAAAATATTTTGCCAGGAAGTAGATCGGGCTTGCCGCCCATGCATGACAGAGGCTTTTGCCAAAATGATCGCCGTACATATCATACTGCTCTTCCTTCGGCACAGACGGATCATATTCTTCCCAGAATGTGACTGCTCCGAGATCCAGCATACCTCCCCAGTAAGAACGGATCCTGTCCAGAACTTCTGTCAGTTTTCCCATCTGACACAGTACATCCAGTTCAAAGAAGTTGAAGTATGGTGTTGTGATCGCCGGAATCTCATTATTTTCAAGTACGTTTGTGAGGATTTTTTCCTGCTTATCCTTATCTGCGATATCAAACAGAATCGCAAAAATATTCGCATGTCTTGTTACATTTCTCTTTCCGGAAGTAAAGGAATCGATATACGCACCTTTTTCTTTATCCCAGAAAAATTTCTCGATGGCAGCAGTCAGTTTCTCATACTCCTGTCTGTAAGCACTTCCGTCCTTACCAAGCTGTTCACTGATCTTTGACATCACACGGAAGCATGCCGCATAAAGCATCTGCTCTGCACAGAGCGGACCATCTTTATCCATGTCTGCCCAGTCAATGTATATCCAGTCTTTTTCCTTTCCGATCAGAAAACCGTGTTCATCACGTCTGCCGTTGCAGAATTCCATAAGAGAAACCATCTTCGGATAAACCAGTTCCAGAAAATCTCTGTCACCGTATCCCTCATTGTGGTAATCCACGCCCAGAAGCCACAGAAGAGAATAGTCTACGATTGTATTGATATGTCTCGTCATCGGATCATTGCCACGCAGTGCCAAAATCGTTCTCTGGTCGATATCTGCATCTGCCATCAGATAACGGTTTACAAAAAAGCTCTGGTATGCATCACCGGACCAGATCCATTTATCACGTTTTACACCGTCAATAAAAAAGATACCGCTACAGAGTCGGAATGTATGCTCTGCCACAGACCAGATCTGATTTAAACGTTCTTCTCCACAGTGAAAAGCTGCTTTTACCGGGATATCCACATACTGGTGATTTGCCCTGAGGATAACTTCTCCCGGTTTACAGTCCGGAATATATGCAAAATGTACCGCGCAGCACGGGCACTTTCCTGTTTCTTTATCCGGCTGCCAGCTATAGTAGCAGTTTACAGGATCTATTGCCTCTTCTCTGGATTCGCCGCAGCAGATCAGTACCGGCTCATATCCGTTTTTGAACTCTGCTTCCAGAACCGCATTCAGCTCTGTCTCAAATTCATAAAGAGTTCCACCATTGTACTCTGTTACACTGACTGGTTCATAGACTTCCTCGCTGTATTCCCAGACAGTCGGATTCTGTTCCGGTCTGGTGAAGTATTTACTTCTTCCTGCCGGCTGTGGATCCTGGTCATAATCTTCTGCTATCCAGCCTTTGTCTGAACAGATCACATCACCTTCGACATAAATACATGGAAAAGCCTCAATGCAGCCCGCATGAACGGCGATCGCAACTTCTCCTGGTCCGCAGGTGATCTTTTTTCCAAATGGATATTTCTTTTCTCCTGCCAGTACATGTCCGATCGCATTGGAATATACGGTGAAAGAAGTTTCTTCTTCCAGATGGTAGGTGCGGCGAAAAGCCACGCGGTTGTGGAAACCTTCGCTTTTCCAGAAAGCCGGCCAGCCAAAGCCTCTCTCCACACGGCTGAAGTTCTGTTTCATTCCATGATACAGTTCAAAATCCCCCGGATACCAGATCCAATAACTTTTGCTCATTCCCGATTCCTCCAAATCTTCTCACTTTTATTCATTTCCGGTGTGCCCGAATTCTCTGGTTTTAATCTTATATTTCTACTATAAACTATACGGGTTATTTCTATATAAAGTCAAACACAGTTGACGCTCAAAAAGCAGCCGTTCACGATAACAAAAGCAGCCGGGATTTTACTCCCGGCTGCCCTCATTCATGTTTCAGACATTTCAGATATTCAATTAATCCCATCCACCGTATTCTTTGATGGTTTCTTCCACTCTTCGCTTCACTTCTGCTGCGATCTCTGTGGTCTTCATATCTTTATATTCTTCATAATACATCGGTTTCAGGAAATGCACCTGTACGGTCAGTGACTCTATGGAACCTGTATCAAACGCCTTATACGTATCGATCAGTGCGACCGGTACAATCGGGCATCTGGCCTTTGTGGCAGCTTTGAAACTACCGCCCTTAAATTCCAGAGGATGATTTCCATTCTTGCTTCGGGTTCCCTCTGCAAAGATCAGATAATTTCGTCCTGCCTTAACTTCTTTTGTCACATTCAGGATGACCTGCATGGACTGACGGATGTCCTCCCTGTCCATAATATAAGCTTTCATGCAGGTAAAAACCTGTTTCAGGAATGGAACATTCCCCACTTCTTTCTTTGCCACCACAGAGAACGGTGTCGGGCAGGCATCCAGAATTGCCAGAACATCATACAGTCCCTGATGATTCGGGTAAAACACGAAACCATTTTCGTTCGGTATATTTTCCACACCGTATGACTGAACCGTGATGTTTCCGCCTTTATTAGCACGATGATCTATTTTCTTCAGAAGAGCATAACGCTCTCCCTCCGTATAATTATCAACGTTTCTGGCATATCGATTCAGCATAAACCATCCCCATGGTACAAAAAAGAGGTTTTTCAGCACCATCATAATGATTCTTTTCATTCTGCTGTCACCATCCCTTCAAGGATTTCTATATTGCTGTTCGCTTCGTTATTTCAGTTTTGCAGCCAGTTTTTCCTCATATCCAGGATTCTTCTTAATAAACTTATCATAAGCGACTGTATAGTCTTTATATGCCTGTGTATTCATAAAATCAGCATATTTTGTCGCAGCCTGCTTACTCAGATCATCTGTGATCTCAGACGGTGTCATTACATAATACTTACCATCGTCTTTCTTCTGTACCATATAAGTACTGATACACGGATAGCTCTGTCCGCTCTTCAACGTCAGTTCATAAGTAATATACATATATGTATAATTACCATCCTGATAAATCTTATCACACTGTGTGATGGTTGTTTTTTCAGACTCGAATGCGCTGAAATATTTCACAGTCGCATCCATCTCCTGCTGCAGTGCATCATCTGCTTTAGATACACCATAGCACTTCTTAACTTTACTTTCTTTTCCACTTGTGTAAGATTCAATCAGGGTTCTGACTACTCTTTCAGGAGTCTTATGGCTGACTCCGCAGCCTCTTGCAGCAAATACAATGATAATGATCAGAACGATCAGCGCAGCCGCGCCTGCCAGAACCGTTTTCGGCAGTCTGGCAATTACTGCGGCTATATCAGAACCTCTGGAGCTTTTACGTCGGGTTCCCGATGTTTTACGTCTGGTCTGAGGTTTTCTTCTTGCTGCTGCGGATTTTGACCGTCCGGATGCTGATGATCCGGATTTTTGTCTGGCAGTTGTTGCAGCCTTTTCCTTATCCATGATCTTTTATTCCTCTGTGCTGTCTGTATTTTCTTTGTTATCCTGAGCAGTTTCTTCATCAGATTCTGCTACTATATCTCCGGAAGTCTCTTCTGTCTTTCCAGCATCCTCTTTATCGTCTTCCTTTTCACGGACCTTCGCAAAACTTGCAACAGTTACTCCATCAGAAAGATTGATCAGTTTTACTCCTGATGTAATTCTTCCAAGAATAGATATATCAGAGCACTGCAGACGGATAATTATTCCCTCTGTGGTGATCATCATGATCTCATTCTCTTCATTGACAGCTTTTGCTCCGATAACATTACCGGTCTTCTCAGTGATCTTATAGCACTTCACACCCTTACCGCCTCTGTTCTGGCAGGTAAATTCACTGATAGAAGTACGTTTACCCATACCATTTTCGGATACGACAAGCAGGTAATATCCCTGTGTATTCAGCTGCATTGCAACAACTTCATCGCCATCAAGCAGATTAATACCACGAACACCCATGGATACTCGTCCGGTACTTCTGACATCAGATTCCCTGAAACGGATACACTGACCATATTTTGTTACAAGGATGATATCTTTCTTGTCATCCGTTGCCTTAACTTCGATCAGCTCATCGTCATCTCTCAGAGAAATAGCTGCCAGACCGATCTTACGGACATTTGCATAATCCTGGATTGGAGTCTTCTTAACAAGACCTTTACGGGTAGCCATCATCAGATACTGGCCTTCTTCAAACTTACTGATTGGAATGACTGCGGTAATACGCTCACCTGGCATCAGCTGCAGAAGATTGATGATTGCAGTACCACGTGCCGTTCTTCCGGCTTCCGGAATCTCGTATGCTTTCAGTCTGTATACACGACCGGTATTTGTAAAGAACATGACATAATGGTGTGTCGTTGTCATCATCAGTTCTTCAATATAGTCATCATCCAGGGTCTGCATGCCCTTGATTCCTCTGCCGCCTCTGTTCTGGCTGCGGAAGTTATCTACGGTCATACGTTTAATATAGCCAAGCTTTGTCATGGTAATGACTGTATTTTCTCTTGGAATCATATCTTCCATAGAAATGTCATATGCATCAAATCCGATAGCTGTTCTTCTGTCATCGCCGTATTTCTCAGAGATTGTAAGAATCTCTTCGCGAATAACACGAAGAAGTGTATTTCTGTCTGCAAGGATAGCTTTCAGCTTACGGATCTTTTCCATTAATTCCGCATATTCTGCTTCCAGCTTCTCTCTTTCCAGACCGGTAAGAGCACGAAGACGCATGTCCACGATTGCCTGAGCCTGAACATCTGTCAGTTCGAATCTGTCCATCAATTCCTGCTTCGCAACCTGAACACTTCTGGATCCACGGATGATACGAATAACTTCATCGATATTATCCAGTGCTTTCAGCAGACCTTCTAATATATGAGCACGTTCCTGTGCTTTATTCAGATCATATTTTGTTCTTCTTGTCACAACATCTTCCTGATGTGCAAGATAATATTTAAGCATTTCAGGAAGAGTCAGTACCTTCGGCTGAAGACTTCCATTTACAGCCACCAGACACAGCATGATAACACCAAAAGTATCCTGCAGCTGTGTATGCTTATAAAGCTGATTCAGAACTACGTTTGCGTTGGCATCTTTACGAAGATCGATACAAATACGCATACCTTCACGGCTGGAATGGTCGTTCAGGTCTGTGATTCCATCGATTTTCTTTTCTCTTACAAGCTCGGCAATCTTTTCGATCAGACGGGCCTTATTAACAAGATATGGAAGTTCTGTAACGATAATACGTGATTTACCGTTCGGCAGTGTCTCGATATTTGTCACCGCACGGACACGGATCTTACCACGGCCGGTACGATATGCCTCTTCAATTCCTCTTGTTCCAAGAATCGTAGCTCCTGTCGGGAAGTCAGGTCCTTTTACGATCTCAAGAAGTTCTTCGATCGTAGTGTCCCTGTCCTCTTCAATGATATTGTCGATGATCTTAACTACGGCACTGATAACCTCTCTCAGGTTATGAGGCGGGATATTGGTAGCCATACCAACGGCGATCCCGGAAGTACCATTGACGAGAAGGTTCGGATAACGGGACGGCAGTACAACCGGCTCACGTTCTGTCTCATCAAAGTTCGGCTGGAAATCAACGGTATCTTTATTGATATCAGCCAGCATTTCCATGGAAATCTTACTCAGACGGGCCTCTGTATATCGCATCGCAGCTGCACCGTCACCATCCACAGAACCAAAGTTTCCATGACCGTCTACCAGCGGATATCTGGTCGACCAGTCCTGTGCCATATTTACAAGTGCTCCATAGATGGAACTGTCTCCATGCGGGTGATATTTACCCATGGTATCACCAACGATACGGGCACATTTACGATGTGGCTTATCCGGACCGTTATTCAGCTCTATCATGGAATACAGCACCCTTCTCTGTACCGGTTTCAGACCGTCTCTGACGTCCGGAAGAGCACGGGAGGCAATAACACTCATGGCATAATCTATATAAGATTTTTCCATGGTCTTCTGCAGATCCACCTCATGGATTTTATCAAAAATATTGTCTTCCATTTTCTATTCTCCTAGATATCCAGATTTTCTACAAAGCGTGCATTTTCTTCGATAAATTCACGTCTTGGCTCAACCTTATCTCCCATCAGTGTGGTAAATGTCAGGTCGATCTCAGAAGTTGCGGATTCATCCATTGTTACACGAAGAAGAATTCGTTTCTCCGGATCCATGGTTGTCTCCCAGAGCTGTTCTGCATCCATCTCTCCAAGACCTTTGTATCGCTGGATCTTATTATTGTTATCACGTCCGATCTGCTCAAGGATGCTGTTCAGTTCTGCATCATCATAAGCGTACCAGACTTTCTTGTTCTTTTCGACTTTATAAAGCGGAGGCTGTGCCAGGTATACATATCCCTGCTTAATGAGTTCCGGCATAAATCGATAGAGGAATGTCAGAAGCAGTGTCGCGATATGTGCACCATCGACATCGGCATCGGTCATGATGATGATCTTGTGATAACGCAGTTTTGTGATATCAAAATCGTCATGAATACCGGTACCAAATGCTGTGATCATCGCCTTGATCTCTGCATTGCTGTAGATTCTGTCCAGGCGGGCTTTCTCTACATTAAGGATCTTACCACGCAGCGGAAGGATTGCCTGTGTTGCACGGTTTCGGGCTGTCTTTGCTGAACCACCCGCAGAATCTCCCTCTACGATATAGATTTCACAGTTCTTCGGATCTTTATCTGAGCAGTCTGCAAGTTTACCCGGAAGTGACATTCCGTCAAGTGCGGATTTTCTTCTTGTAAGATCTCTTGCCTTACGCGCAGCTTCTCTTGCTCTCTGTGCAAGAACAGACTTCTCAACGGTAGCTTTAGCAACGGCAGGATTCTGCTCCAGGAAGATTTCAAGCTGTCTGCTGACTACAAAGTCAACGGCTCCACGCGCTTCACTGTTACCAAGTTTCTGCTTCGTCTGTCCTTCAAACTGTGGCTCCTCGATCTTAACACTTACGATTGCCGTCAGACCTTCTCGAATATCATCACCACTCAGGTTCGGCTCACTGTCCTTCAGCAACTTATTCTTTCTTGCATAATCGTTAAATGTCTTGGTCAGTGCATTACGGAAACCAACGATATGTGTACCACCCTCCGGTGTATTAATGTTATTTACAAATCCGTAGCTGTTTTCTGTATAGGAATCGTTATGCTGCATGGCAACTTCAACCATAACGCCATCTTTTTCACCTTCGCAGTAAATAACCTCCGGATACAGTGCCTCCTTACTTCTGTTCAGGTAAGTAACAAATTCACGGATACCACCTTCATAGTGGAAGACTTTTTCTTTTTCCTGATCTTCTCTTGTATCTTTCAGGATAATACGAAGACCTTTTGTCAAAAAAGCCATCTCACGGAGACGCTGTTTCAGAATATCGTAATCATAAACAGTTTCTTCAAATATTTCTTTATCCGGCAGGAATGTTACCTTTGTTCCTGTCTCCTCATGATCGCAGACACCGATTTCTTTCAGAGGATACATTGTATGTCCTCTTTCATAGCGCTGCTGATATTTCTTACCTTCACGGCAGATTGTAACTTCCAGCCACTCAGACAGTGCATTTACAACAGATGCACCTACACCGTGAAGGCCACCGGATACTTTGTATCCTCCACCGCCAAATTTACCACCTGCATGAAGGATGGTAAATACAACTTCTACTGCCGGTATTCCTGCTTTATGGTTAATTCCTACCGGAATACCTCGTCCGTTATCAACTACTGTAATGGAATTATCCGGATTGATCGTTACCTGGATTTCAGTACAAAATCCCGCTAACGCCTCATCTACCGCATTATCCACGATCTCATATACAAGATGATGCAGGCCCCGGCTGGATGTACTTCCGATGTACATACCAGGTCTTTTTCGAACAGCTTCCAGTCCTTCCAGAATCTGAATCTGGTCCGCTCCGTACTCTGTATTCTCTCCGCCCATTTGCTTCCTCCTGTCATTCTATATTCGTAACTGTTTAGTATTCTCACAGTTACCTATATTCATTATAATGGAAACCGACATCTCGACATTTTTCGCAGTCACCGGTTTCCAGATAGGCATAATAATACAAGATTATTATAGCACAAAAAAGCTGTATTTTCCAATTAAAACAGGTGGAATTAACAAAATAGTAAAAAAAGAAGAACTTTCTGATTTCTCTCAGAAAGCCCTCCCTGTGCGTTTTTATTTTATTCTTAGAAGTTAATGTCTACAGATTTAAGGGAACCATCTTCGCTCTGTGCTGTTACATCCTGTGCAACTGTTCCTTCTTCTGTCTGTGAGATATGAACTGCATTCTGTGTTTCGTTTTCCTGTACTTCACTGCTTTTAAATTCTACATTGATGACTGCTGCACCTTCAGGAAGTTCTACTTCGCTGCCATCTACTGTAAATGTTACATCGTAGAATGTATATTCAGCATCTTCTGCTGTTCCAAGGTCTCTCATAGAAGCCTGTTTCGCTTCTTCGTATTTCTCGCTGCCAGCTTCAAGTTTCACTGCTTTGATCTCAGCGTTTTCAGGAAGCTCTGCATCCTCAGAAACGTTTGCTGTAATGATTACTTCATCATTCTCGAATCGGAAATCTGTTTTATAAGAAGGTACTTCTACTTCAGCCTCTTCAACAGGATCCGTTCCGTCTGAGAAAGCATCTGCTGTTTCTTCTTCATAAGTAACATCTGCTGACTCACTTTCTTCTACTGGTGTTTCTTCCTCGATCTGAACTTCTGCTTCCGATTCAGTTTCTGTTTCATCTGAAACCGCATCTTCTGCAGCTATATCTTCTACAACTTCTTCTGCATCTTCGACTACTGCTTCAGTTTGTACTTCCTGATCTGCAAAATCATCAGCTGAAACCATTGTATATCCGGAACTCATAACTGCTGCTGCCATCATGATTGCTGCCACTTTTTTTAACATCGTTTTTCTCATAACCAAACCTCCATATTGATTTCTCTTAAATCAATCACATCTATTTGAATCGTCTATTTTCTTTATCTGATTTCATTATATCGGTTCGGTTGTTTCGTCAGCTCTTTCTTCATACTCATTTTCGATCTTTTTTTCAAAAAATTGACAAAAGAGGCTACCGGTTTCCCGGTAACCCCTTCTGATCACTTTTTCAGTTCTTCACTGAAAATATCCTATTTGTTTTTTTTGCGACGTTTTCCAAATCCAAATACGATTAATGCTGCTGCCGCAATAAGAATGATCACATACATCGCAATTGGTGTATTATCTCCTGTCTTTGGTGCTTTTGTGCTCGTCGAAGATGAATGAGAAGCAGCTGAAGATTCACTGCTGGATTCATCGCTTCCACCTGGTGTAATCGTTGCAGTAGTTGGATTTTCAGTGTTAGTGATTGTTACACTTGCATTTTCATTAGCCTCGTCAATTGTCACTTTTTCACCGTCTACAGAAACTTTGTATGCGAATCCGCTGGTTCCTGCAACAGGTTTACCATTGGAATCCGTTTCTGCCACATACAGTGTAACTGCCTTATTTTCATCAATACCAATCTTGATTACCTGACTTATTTCAGATCCACCTGCCAGATCCAGTTTCACGATATTCTGTGAAACCTGAGTAGAAAGCTGTGTATGATCTGCATCATCAAAAATACCTGCGTAGAATACGCTGTCGCTCTTCTTAGCTTTTCCGTCAGAACCAAGGAGTTTCTTTGTAATCGTCAGTTTTCCTTCTTTATAGAATCCATCCGGAAGACTACTGAATACGTTCTCGAAATAAACAGTTGTTGTTCCATTTGCTTCTTTTACGACTGCCTTGTTTCCATCATTGAATTTTGCTTCATACATTGTTCCATCTGCCAGTGCACCGATACTCTGTGCAGTACCATCCTGTGTGCACTCTGCGATGTAGTAATCTTTGTTCACTTCAATGTTCTCATTGAATACTACTGTTGAAGAAGATGCATTCTTAAATTCAATTGCTTTTACATCAGATACTCTCTGTGTGCATGCCTCATCGGAGTACAGTGCTACGTAGAAAGTCTGATCCATTGCTTTCAGATCACCTGTCGTGGTGGTCAGTTTCTTTGTTACTGCAATTGACTGACCTGTTGCCAGCTTATCCTGTACAAGCAGTATGCCATCCTTAGAAGTAGTAGTTGTATTGTCTTTGTCTACTGTTCCGTCTTCTTTTAATACAAATGTTGTATCTGTAGTCAGTTCATAGCCTGTCGGCGCTACAGTTTCGCGAAGAGTATATTTCTTTCCTGTCTTGAGACCTTCGATGACATAAGGTTCTTTTGTGGAATCCCATTCAGCTACAATATTCTCATCTTCATCGATGATCTGAATATGTGCACCTTCCAGTTCCTTACCGTCAGCGATATCTACTTTGCTTACTTTGACAGAAGTCTTACTGTCTTCTACCAGAAGTGTTCCATCATCTGAAACAGTTGTCTGTGTATTGTCTTTATCTACAGTTCCGTCTTCCTTCAGAGTAAATGTAGTATCATTTGTTACTGTGTATCCATCAGGAGCTACTGTCTCACGAAGTGTATACTGCTCACCGGTCTTAAGACCTGTAACTTCGTGTGTTTCCCATGTGGAATCCCACTCATCAACAATGTTACCATCTTTATCGATCACCTGGATGTGAGCTCCAGCCAGTTCTTTGTGATCTGTGATGTCTACTTTACTTACCTTTACGGAAGTGATCGTATTAATAAGGTTATTTCCATTTACAGATGTAATGTATCCAGGAACTGCATCTTCGCTTACTGTGTAAACGATTTCTTTTCCTGCTGCATATTTCGGAAGTTCTGTAAACTTGTAAGTCCAGTTACTGTCTGCAGTTACTGTCTGGCTGCTTACTTCTTTTCCGTCTGCGAGAAGTCTGACTGTAATGCTTTCCGGACGTTTTGCTGTCTGGTCATTGTCATTCCATGTCTTTGTTCCCTCTACCGAAATCACTTCCGCTGTATGGGTGTTCGTGATTGTATATTCTGTTCCGTTGTTTGTTACCGTCTTCGTGTATCCTTCCGGTACGCTCACTTCATCTACTGCATAGCTGATAGCTGTTCCGGATGCATTCTTTGCAAGTCCTGTCCATGTGTAGCTCCAGTTGTTTGCCTCATTCAGCTCTACCGGATCCCCGCTGTTCTTTCCGTCTGCTGTCAGCTGCACGCTGATGCTTTCCGGCCGGATTCCGTCCTGGTTGTTACTGTCGGTCCAGACTTTCCTTACGCTTACGCTTTTCTCTTCTGTTGAATAACTGTTTGTAAGGGTTGTAATGGTTCCTGCCTTGCTTGTTCCTGTCAGGCTGTAGCCCTCCGGCATGCTTCCCTCACTCCAGGTGTACTCGATGTCTGTTCCGTTTGCTTTCTTCGGAAGGTTTGTTACCGTTGCACTCCAGTTGTTTGCCTCATTCAGGGTCACGGTCTCTACGACTGTGTTTCCGTTCATCAGGTTTACACTTAAGCTTTCCGGTCTCTTTCCATCCTGGTTGTCACTGTCACTCCATACCTTCTTCACGGTTGCTTCTGTCACTTCCGCTGTATGGGTGTTCGTGATTGTATATTCTGTTCCGTTGTTTGTTAC
>CAVBPN010000242.1:880-2916 GCA_963597235.1 bacterium | reverse complement strand
ATAAACTGGCAAAAGCGGTTGCGAAGGGAACTGAGATTCAGCTTCCGGAAGTAAATAAAGATGGGTATGAAGCATTCTGGGTAACAAAGATCCTGGGAAAAGAATATAAATATGTAGCAGGAAGTAAAGTTACGATCAACCAGACAACTAAATTCTGTCTGAATTTATATAAAGAATATACGGTACGTTTTTACACTGCAAATGGAAAAAATGAGTACACGAGTCTGAGACAGACTGTTGCGTCAGGCAGCAGTATCAAGATGCCGGCCGGTAACTCAAATGCGAATTATACTTTTTCCGGATGGGCCACTAAAAAGGGCGGAAGCGTTTCTAAGAAGAAAGGCGCAACGGTAAAGGTTACAAAAAATCTGAAATTTTATGTAGTACAGAAAAAGGTAGATATCTCTGGCATAAAATTATATAAATATGATGGAAGCTATTGGAAGACAATTAAGAATACAAATGGAAAAACAACTTTTCCTGCAGTAGATCTGGGATCTGGAAATATGGTTCTTGGATGGTCTAAAACACAGGGAAAGAATACATTATCTTCTACTGATTATAAAGCCGGTGATTGTATTCCGTCCAAGAATGGCAGATATTATATGGTTGTTTTTGGAATGTCTATGGATCGTGCACCGGCTACTATTACAACACCAACAAAGTTTAGTAAAGTATATTGGGTTGGCGATTCAAGATCTGTTGATACGGAGCGGGCATTAGGCACATCTGCACCGGAAAATGTTCAATTTATTGCAGAGACTGGACAGGGACTTTCCTGGTTTAAGAGTACGGGATATAAACAGCTTCTTCGTTCCATTGCCAGACAGCCGAAAAATGAGAAAAAAGCAGTTATCATTAACCTTGGGGTAAATGACCTGAAAAGTGCGAATGCCTATGTGACATACATGAAGAAAGTTGCCACAAATCTGAAGAAATATAATTGCAAGATGTATTATCTTTCTATAAATCCGGTCAACAGTGCGATGACAAAAAATTCAGTGGTTAAATATAGAACAGAGGCGCAGGTTGCATCTTTTAACAGGACTATTTATAAAAACCTCTGCTCCGGCAGCAAGAGGACATTTACTTATATTAATTCCTGCACAAACCTTCAGATGAAGGGGTGGATCAGCGACCGTTTTGACATGGGTATCTATGATGGACTTCATTATTCTGATGCGACATATCTGAGAATTTTTGATTACTGTATGAGATATCTGAACCGCTGAGAACTGCAGTGATCAAAATAAAGAGAGGAACTGTATAATAAATGAAACGTGTTATCACATATGGAACGTTTGATCTGCTTCATTATGGACACATCAATTTACTGAGAAGAGCACGTCAGATGGGAGATTATCTCATTGTAGGTCTTTCTACAGATGAGTTTAACTGGAACGAAAAACAGAAGAAATGCTATTTTTCTTATGAAAAACGAAAACAGCTTCTTGAAGCGATTCGTTATGTGGATCTTGTGATTCCGGAAGAAAACTGGGAACAGAAGAGAACAGATGTGAAAGAGTATCATGTAGATACTTTTGTCATGGGCGATGACTGGAAGGGAAAATTCGATTTCCTGAAGGAAGAAGGATGTGAAGTGGTGTATCTGCCACGAACACCGGAAATTTCCAGTTCACAGATCAAAGAAGACCTTCACACAAAAGAGAATAAAAAAGATTGAATGAAAGCTGTCCAGGGTTATGCCCCGGTCAGCTCTTTTAATGAATGAAAATGATAGCCCATTTCTTCCCATTTAGTCAGGAGCTCATCGAGAATCTGCCCGTTTGTGGATGAGGTGTTATGGAGCAGAACAATCGCTCCGGGATGAATCCGACTGAGCAGTTTCTGAAAGGCCTCTTCCCTGGATGGCTGTTGATCCTGAATCCAGTCTACATAAGCAAGACTCCAGAAGAAGGTAGAGTAGCCCAGTTCGTTTGCCATGTTTAGATTGGCGGTACTGTAAATACCCTGAGGCGGCCGGTAAAATTTTGTCATTTGTTCACCGGTGACGGATTCATAGAGCTCTTCTACGC
>CAVBPN010000242.1:0-870 GCA_963597235.1 bacterium | reverse complement strand
TTCTTTTGAGGAAATACCGGACATATCAGGGTGAGTCATGGTATGATTGCCTACAGTATGACCTTCGGAAACTATCCTTTTTATAAGTTCGGGGTTGTTTGAGATAAAATTTCCGACAACAAAGAATGTGGCGGGGGCTTTGTGCTTTTCCAGTGTATCGAGGATAAGCGGTGTATTTCCGTTTTCATATCCGGCATCAAAGGTAAGATATATTTTTTTCTCGCTGGTATTGTCGGCATAATAGGCATGATATTGACTCAGATCTTCTGTTGTAGCATTTCCGATGGGACGTTCTCCTTCTTTTTGAAAACTCAGTCCCCAACTGGTGGATTCGGACAGCATGGATGCGGCTGACTGGGATTTTTGCCAGGAATGCAGTTTGCCGATCTGACCACCGAGGATAAAGGCACCGGCAAGCAAGAAAAGCAATCTGGGAATAAGCGGATAATGATGAGAAGAGGACATAGCGCCTCCGATAGAAAACTTTAGAAAAGTATATGCATAAAGGCAAAAAATTAGAGCCATCAGATTTTTTATTTTCTGGTGGCTCTTTTAATGTTCATTGTCCAATGGAACTTACCTCCTGGTTTTATTTAAAACATTTGAAATTAAATATTTACGTTCTTGGTGGTCCGTACCTCTCTTTCATAAATTATAAAGGAAATTCATTTCGTTTCTGGTGGTCTGTACCTTCCTTTCTTGAATTATGAGAAATCACTTACGTTTTCGGTGGTTTCACGCTCCTTTTATTTGTTTTGTAGTTCCTTTTGTTTTATAAACTTAATATAACAGATAAAAGATGATATGTCAAGAAGAAAAAAGAAAAAAATAAAAATAAATCACTATAAAGTGCAAAAACAAATAAAATAT
>CAVBPN010000241.1:4868-5878 GCA_963597235.1 bacterium | reverse complement strand
CCTTTGACATCTACGATCTGGTCCATGACATCACCAAGAGATCCCTGAGCCAGTTTGCTCTTGAGAGATTCGTTCTCGCTCTGGAGAGATTTGACCTCTGCCTGAAGATGAGTGATCTTCTCAGCAACTTCTGCCGGCTGTGCCTTGAGTGCTTTGGCAGCCTCATGGAGCATAGCTTCCTGTTTCTTATAATATTCAATGACACCGTTTCCTGTCAGTGCCTCGATACGACGTACACCTGCTGCGATACCAGCCTCGGATACGATCTTGAAGAGCATGATGGAGCTTGTGTTCTTAACGTGTGTACCACCGCAGAGTTCTTTGGAGAAGTCGCCCATGGATACGACACGTACCTTCTGGTCGTATTTCTCACCGAACAGAGCCATTGCACCGGATTTCTTAGCTTCTTCGATATCCATGACATTTGTCTCTACCGGGAGAGCAGCCTGGATCTCTTTGTTTACGAGAGCTTCTGTCTCTGCGAGTTCTTCCGGTGTCATTGCCTGGAAGTGTGCGAAGTCGAAACGAAGTCTGTCCGGAGTTACCAGGGAACCTTTCTGTTCTACATGAGAACCAAGGACAGTCTTGAGTGCTTTCTGGAGAAGATGTGTTGCACTGTGGTTCTTCTCTGTGTCACGGCGGGCCTGCTCATTGACTTTAAGAGTTACTGTCTCTCCTGTGGAAAGCATTCCGGATTCCATATGTCCGACATGACCGAATTTACCGCCACGAAGTTTGATGGTATCTTCTACTACAAATTTACCATTTGCAGTCTCAATCACACCGGTATCACCTTCCTGTCCACCCATGGTAGCGTAGAATGGAGTTTCTTTTACAAATACAGTACCTTTCTGACCTTCCATCAGAGAAGTTACGATTTCTTTTTCGGTTGTGAGAACTGTGATCTCAGAATCGTATGTGAGGTGATCGTATCCTTCGAACTCTGTGGTTACGTTGACATCGATCTTATCGTATACGGTAGCGTCAGCTCCCATGTAGTTGGTCACTTC
>CAVBPN010000241.1:0-4858 GCA_963597235.1 bacterium | reverse complement strand
AAAATGAATTCTTTCTTTTCTTCCAATTCCGGATATCCTGCTTTGGATCCGTTGATCACTTCTGCACTGAGTTTTGCAAGGAAAGTTCCTTTGATTCCCAGAAGGCGTCCATGACGTGCTGCACGGCGGATCAGACGACGAAGTACATATCCACGTCCTTCATTGGTTGGCATGATACCATCAGAGATCATAAATGTTGCAGAACGGATGTGGTCTGTAATCAGACGGATAGATACGTCATCCTGATAGTTCTTCTCATATTCCTTGCCTGCGATCTCACATACCAGGTTACGAAGTGCACAGATAGTATCTACATCAAAGATAGAGTCAACATCCTGAACAACAACTGCCAGACGCTCAAGGCCCATACCTGTATCGATGTTCTTCTGTTTCAGGGCGGTGTAATGGCCTTCGCCGTCGTTGTTGAACTGGGTAAATACGTTGTTCCATACTTCCATGTAACGGTCGCACTCGCAGCCCACCGTACATCCCGGTTTACCGCAGCCGTATTTCTCTCCGCGGTCGTAATAAATCTCAGAACATGGACCGCAAGGACCAGCGCCATGCTCCCAGAAGTTATCTTCCTTACCGAAACGGAAGATTCTGTCTGCCGGGATTCCGATTTCTTTATTCCAGATATCGAATGCTTCATCATCATCCAGATATACTGACGGGTACAGTCTGTTTGCATCCAGACCAACGACTTCTGTCAGGAATTCCCAGGACCAGTGGATTGCTTCTGTCTTGAAGTAATCTCCAAAAGAGAAGTTACCAAGCATCTCAAAGAAAGTACCGTGACGTGCTGTCTTACCAACGTTTTCGATATCACCGGTACGGATACATTTCTGGCATGTGGTGACTCTTGTTCTCGGTGGTCTCTGTGCCCCTGTAAAAAATGGTTTCAGTGGAGCCATACCTGCGTTGATCAGCAGGAGGCTCTTGTCTCCCTGAGGTACCAGGGAGAAGCTTTTCATTGCGAGATGTCCTTTGCTCTCCATGAAATCAAGGAACATCTGACGAAGTTCGTTTACTCCGTATTTCTTCATGATTCTTTCCTCCTAAAAGTATTTATCAAAAAATACTTGTTATTTAGCATAAACTCTGTTGAATTTCTTTTTGCCTCGTTTGAGGACAACACCGTCACCTGCAAGTGCATCTCTGGCAACTGTGTATTTTATATCTGTGATCTTCTCACCGTCGATGGAAACACCACCCTGCTCGATCGCACGACGTCCTTCAGAACGTGTCGGAACAAGACCTGCCCTGATCAGCATTGTGATAAGGTCAATGGTTCCTTCTTCTGTGAAATCTTCGTCAATCAGCTCTGTGCTTGGCATATGCGCAGTGTCTGCGCCGCCGGAGAACAATGCTCTTGCGCCTTCCTGAGCTTTCTTGGCTTCTTCTTCGCCGTGAACTAGGTTGGTCAGCTCGTATGCAAGGATTTCTTTTGCTTTGTTTAACTGGCTTCCTTCCCATTTTGCCATCTCGTCGATCTGCTCAAGTGGAAGGAAAGTAAGGAGACGCATACATTTGATAACATCTGCATCGTCTACATTTCTCCAGTACTGATAGAAATCAAACGGGGATGTCTTATTCGGATCAAGCCATACAGCACCGGACTGTGTCTTACCCATCTTCTTACCTTCTGAGTTCAGAAGAAGTGTGATGGTCATAGCGTATGCATCCTTGCCGAGTTTACGACGGATCAGCTCTGTACCGCCGAGCATGTTGCTCCACTGGTCATCACCGCCGAACTGCATGTTGCAGCCGTATTTCTGGTATAACATATAGAAGTCATAGCTTTGCATGATCATGTAGTTGAATTCAAGGAAACTAAGTCCTCTCTCCATACGCTGTTTGTAGCACTCTGCAGTGAGCATACGGTTTACTGAGAAATGAGCTCCTACATCACGAAGCAGATCTACATAGTTCAGGTTCAGAAGCCAGTCAGCATTGTTGACCATCAGTGCCTTGCCATCGGAAAAGTCGATGAAACGTGACATCTGTTTCTTGAAGCAGTCAATGTTGTGCTGGATGGTTTCTTTTGTCATCATCTGGCGCATATCTGTTCTTCCGGACGGGTCACCGATCATACCGGTACCGCCACCGAGAAGTGCAATTGGACGGTTTCCAGCCATCTGAAGACGTTTCATCAGGCAGAGTGCCATAAAATGTCCTACATGAAGGCTGTCTGCGGTAGGGTCAAATCCGATGTAAAAAGTAGCCTTACCGTTGTTTACCATTTCTTTAATTTCATCTTCGTCTGTTACCTGGGCAATCAGGCCTCTGGCCTTCAGTTCTTCCCATACTGTCATAATAATTTCCTCCTGTTATGAGATGCAGAAATAATTTATTCTGCATGCTATGGTAATAAAAAAGCCCGGTTCCTGTCCGTTTAGGACGAGAACCGGGTCCCGTGATACCACCTAAATTCGCAAGGAAATATTCCATGCCTCATTAAGCACGATAACGAGTGCCAATCCGTCACAGCCTACTGCAGATTTCGGTGTGAAGCTCCGGGAGGTATTCACAGAAGTTCTACACGCGCCTCTCACCAGCCGGCTGCTCTCTGTCTGCTTTCCTTAAGTTACTTCTTCCCATCAAAGCTATAGCAATATACTTCTAAAAGTATACAAATTGAGAAAAAATTTGTCAAGAGCGTTTTACTACTCTTTTAACAACTTAAAGTGTCAAATAAAATCCTACTGAGCAGAAACATCTGCGTCTGAGAGCATGAATCCCTGACGTACTTTCTGCATCAAAGTTTTTGCTTTGTCAACAGTAGTCTGATCAGGAACCATGACATATGCCTTCTGGCTCATGGAATATGGTTTCTGTGTATCTCCTGTACCATCAACGCTGTAGGAAAGAACCTGCCAGCTTCCACCCTCGTCAAGCTGCTGTTTTACCAGATCTGTAATGACATCATATGGGATGTTTGTTTCAAAGCATCCGGAAAGGCTGTCAAGCAGAGAAAGATAATTCTTAAGGATGTCCGGAGAAGTTGCTTTATTGATAACTCCCTGAATGACCTTCATCTGATCTTTTCCGCGCTGGCGGTCACCTGCAGAAAAGGCATATCTTTCACGACAAAATGCCAGTGCCTGCTCTCCGTTTACCTGATTAGGTCCCTGGGTAAAATGATAACCAGAGCTGTTCTGTGTCGTAAAATCATAATCAGAATCAACGGTAATTCCACCAAGAGCATCAATGATCTGTACAAAACCGGCAAAATTAAGGCGGAAATAATAGTTGATATTTGTATCATACAGCATGTTTAAAGTATCCATACATACATTAATACCGTAGATTCCTGCATGGGTAAGTTTATCCGGCACACCGTTTGAAATAGAAAGCGGCACATAATAATCTCTTGGTGTGGAAACCATCAGTACCTGTTTAGTGCGTGCATTGACCGTAAGAATGATATTTACATCGCTTCGGCTGGATGCTGTAATGTCGCCTCGTGTATCAATACCACTGACAAAGATTGTATAAATCTGATCTGTCACAGATGCGTCCTGTGTATTATCAGAAGTATTTTCTGTCTGGGTGTCTGCCTGTACAGGTGCCGGGGTATTACGTTCTACCAGTTTCTCTACCTGCTCAGAAGCAATCACACGAATCTGGGATGAAAAAGAAGTGTAATTATCGATTTCATCGAAGACATCCATATAGGCTCTGTTCAGTACAATTGCCTGACAGTCGTCTTTCAGAAGACCGTCTGCCAGTTCAGTAAGACTGCTGTATTCTTTGGTAGTTACCTCTCCGCCTGTTTCACCCGCCATCTGCTGTAAGGCAGTATCGGTATTTGCACGATCAAGATCAGCAAGAATTCCAAAGGAATAACTGGAAGCATCCATAAGACTTTGAGCAGCATCGTCCTGTTTTACATATACATTAATTTCGGTAATCTCTTTGTTAACTCCTGTGATATCATCCAGAGCAGAAACCGTCTTGTAAATATAGAAACTGCTGATTCCCAGAACCGTAAGAATGATGATCATCAGTATGACACCGATCCAGAAACGAACCTGTTTACGGAATTTCCGAATCAGAAGATGATCAATCAAAAGTAAAATAAGCAGTACCGCAAATATGATACCGATGTACTTCGCAGAAAGCAGATTGGTATAAAGTAATAATACCGTAAATGCAACTTCCGCAACAAAAAGTATGATTGTTAAGATGATTCCAGGCATGCGATCCTGTTTTTTGGTTATTCTCATTTTTTCACGTCCTGTTTGATTATTCAACAACTACAGTCAGAACTGCATTGTTGGAAATGTTGTTTTGTGAATCGATTACATAGTAAGTACATTTGTAAGTTCCGGGAACTGCGGAATTGACCTCATCTGTGATCTGAACCTTTCGCCAGAGCGCATATATATCGTCAGAATCATCTTTGATTTCACTGACATAAGATAAAAGATCTACGGATGTTCCAACAGGAACCTTAATCAGATAATCCGAAAGATAGATTCTCGGATTCTGCACAGGCATAGCATCTGCTTCTGCTTCCTGCTTTTCTTTTTCAGCAGCTGCCTCATCTGCTTCAGGAGTAGGTGTCGGTGTTGTTTCATCGACAGAGGTATCTGTGTCAGATTCCTCTGTGCTATCAGAAGTGTCCGCTGCATTTTCTGAATCTTCATTCTGTTCGGCATCAACACCGGTTGTTGCATCTGCTTCGTCTGTTTTTTCTCCGAATTCAGAAGTATCCTCAGAATCTTTCATAACGGATGACGGATTCAGCTCCATTTCGTGTTTTTGTTTGGTGATGTTGTTGGAACCGTCTTTTGCAGTATAAGTAACAACGACATGTGTGTCGTCAATTTCATATACAGATTCTACTGTAAGA
>CAVBPN010000240.1:2937-6920 GCA_963597235.1 bacterium | reverse complement strand
ATGAGGTATACAAAAAAAAATTGAAAAAAGAAGATTTAGAATTGTTAGAGTTATATGTATATGATACCAAAACAATACAAAGATGGATTAAGAGAATTTGCTGTGGAAAAAGATTTCGCCCATCGTTAGGAGGAGAAATTGCTCTTCGGATATGTTTTTTTCTGAACAGATATTGATAAATATGACGAATTAGTAAAAGGGTGAATATAAAAAATAGTGATTTTAGTAGGAAGCATATTATCTACCTTGTTTAGGACAGTGATGATTTTGCTTTCTTTTAGTTTGATAGGAAAGGTTAAAAATCTGGACGAATTGCATGATTAGAAATATTTCTTAAGCGGTTATTAAAAAATATGTTTAAGATAAATATGTATAGATTATTGTGGAGTAACATTAGGATGGAGAAAGTGACTAAAAAAGTAAAAATTAAGAACAGTATAAAGAAAATAATTACTATGATATTAGCAATTGTATTAACATTAATGTTATTGATTGCGTTTAGTATACATTGGATGTTGAAAACCTGGGTAAACCTTTCAATGGAAGAATTGGTGTATCATTTACAGGTTCCGTTGGAAGGAACAAATGAAAGTATGGTGATACAGTATATTAAAGTAGCACTGTTGCCAACAATTCTTATTGTTCTTTTGATAACTATAGGAATGATTTTGACTCGAAAGAGAAAGAAAACATTTCGTGTTTTACTTTTTAGTAGTCTTATATTTTCGATATGTATAGGTGGATTTTCTGTGTATCAGGCATGGGAGAAGTTAGATATTGGTGAATATATTGCAAACAGAATGGAAGATTCTGTTTTTATAGATACACTTTATGCTGATCCAGGTACAACAAAAATTACTTTTCCAACGAAGAAAAGAAATTTGATATATATTTTTCTGGAATCAATGGAAACAACTTATGCAGACAAAAAAAATGGAGGAGCCTTTGAAAATAATGTTATTCCGGAACTGACAGAACTCGCAGAAGATAATGAGGATTTTTCCGGAACTGATCAAAAGATAAACGGAGGGCATTCTCTTGTGGGAAGTACCTGGACAATGGGAGCAATGTTTGCTCAGACTTCAGGATTACCACTTAATATTGCAATAGATGGAAATGATATGGATACACAGGATTCCTTTTTTCCTGGAATTGTAACATTGGGAGATATTCTGGAAAATGAAGGATATTCACAGACACTTATGTTAGGTTCGGAGGCTGTTTTCGGTGGACGTGAGCTCTATTTTACAGACCACGGACATTATGATATTATGGACTACAATTATGCTACGGATAATGGTTGGATTCCGGAAGATTATAAAGTATGGTGGGGATTTGAAGATCAGAAATTGTTTTCTTTTGCGAAAGATAGATTGCAACAGCTTTCAGCACAGGAAGAGCCTTTTAATTTAACGTTGTTGACAGTAGATACTCATTTTGAAGATGGGTATGTATGTGAGCTTTGTAATGATGAATTTGGTGATAATCAATATGCAAATGTAATGGCATGTTCAAGCAGGCAGGTCGCAGAATTTGTAAAATGGATTCAACAGCAGGATTTTTATGAAAATACCACAATTGTAATTAATGGAGATCATCCGACTATGGACAGTGATTTTTGTGAAAATGTAGATGATAATTATGAGAGAAAAGTTTATACAGTATATATTAATGCAGATGCAAGTGCAGGAGATGAAAGAAGAGAGTTTTCTACATTTGATGCGTTCCCTACTACTTTAGCCGCACTGGGAGTGAAGATAGAAGGAAATCGACTTGGTTTGGGAACTAATTTATTCTCAGATGAACAGACTTTAACTGAAATTTATGGTGTTGAGAAAGAAAATCTGGAACTAAGTAGAAATTCTAAATTTCTTGAAGAATTAGAGAGTGTGGATGAGGATACGGAAGCGTTAAAACAGCGACATACAGCGAATACTGAAATTGGCTCATATAAAAGAATAAGTAACTCGTTTAAGGTGTGGGTAAAGGACATTACAGGAGATGCAGAAGATATAGAGACTGTAAAAGTAGCGGTCTGGAAACAAGAAGATCAGAGTGATATGCAATGGATTTATCTGGAACCGAATGAAGAAGGCGATTATTTTTCAGAAATAAATATGGATATGTATAACTCAGAATCGGGGACATATCAGGTGCATGCTTATGCAGAAACAGCTCATGATGAGGAAGTATTTCTTGGAGAGGGGGCTGTTGAAGTGTACAAAGCAGGAGGAGCCAGATGAGAAAATATCCTGACTGTATGATTAGACTTTGATGCATGGGTCAGTCTTTACAGTCAGGATTTGTCATGTTACAATATTTAATATTTGATTAAAAAAGAAAAGAGAAATAAAAATGGGTGAACATACATTTGCGGTATGTGCATACAAGGAAAGTCCATATCTGGAAGAGTGCATAAAATCGCTGAAGAAACAAACTATAAAAAGCAATATTCTTATTGCAACATCTACTCCTAATGATTATATAAAAGGAATTGCTGATAAATATGCAATCCCCTATTATATAAATGAGGGAGAAGCTGGTATTACGCAGGACTGGAATTTTGCCTATTCCTGTGCAAATACGAAATATATTACTATTGCACACCAGGATGATATTTATGAGAAAGAGTATTTAAAAACTGCATTAGTAGCTATACAGAAGGCAAAACATCCGTTAATCTTTTTTAGTGATTACTTCGAAGTAAGAGATGGAAAGAAAGTAACCTCCAATAAATTACTGAAAGTTAAGAGAATTATGTTGCTGCCTATGCGGATAAAACTGTTCCAGAGTGTACGGTGGGTGAGAAGAAGAATTCTGTCCATGGGCTCACCGATTTGCTGTCCTTCTGTAACGTTTATAACAGAAAATTTACCTGAAGTTGTTTTTGAAAATCATTACAGAGCATGTGAGGATTGGGAAGCATGGGAAAAACTGTCAAAGAAGAAAGGCGAATTTTTGTATTCAACCAAGATGTTAATGGGACACAGAATACATGAAGAGTCAGAGACAACTGCAGCAATTGGAGATAATAAGCGAAGTAAAGAAGAATATGAAATGTTCTGTAAGTTTTGGCCGGATAGCATAGCTCGGCTGATATTTAAGTTTTATTCAAAAGGACAGAATTCCAATCAGCTTTAAAAGGGGATATACATGAAGAAGATAGTCATTATTCCTGCATATAATGAGCAGGGAAGTATTTTAAATACAATAGAAGATATCAGAAAAAATGCACCTGATTTTGATTATGTTGTAATTAACGACTGCTCAAAAGATGATACATTAAAATTATGTCGGGAAAATGGAATACGAGTGTTGAATCTGCCAATTAACCTTGGAATTGGGGGTGCTGTGCAGACCGGATATTTATATGCATATAGAAATAACTATGATATTGCGGTACAGTTTGACGGTGATGGACAGCATGATGCGAAATTTCTGGAAATGATGGCTGAGACATTGGAAAGAGAGAAACTGGATATGGTGATAGGTTCTCGATTTATTGAAAATGAAGGATTTCAGTCTTCAGCAGTCAGAAGATTTGGAATCAGATTTTTTGAAGTATTTATAAAACTGTTCTTTGGTCAGAAAATTACAGATGCAACATCTGGGATGAGAATGTGCAATCGAAAAGTCATGGAACTTTTTATTAAAGATTATCCAAAAGACTATCCGGAACCGGAGACAGTATCCAGACTTTTGAGACATAAATACAAAGTAAAAGAAGTTCCGGTTATTATGAGAGAACGTCAGGCTGGAGTGTCTTCAATTTCGTCGTTGAGAAAATCTGCATACTATATGTGTAAGGTAAGCCTTGCAATTCTCATTGAAAGATTGCGTTAAAATACGACAGGAGGAGAAAATATGACTTTAAAAGCACAGGTTTTAATATGTATTGTTTTAGTTATAGCACTTATTGCGATTGTTAATATGGTCCGAAAAAGATCACTGGAATTAAAATATGTTCTTGTCTGGATTTGCGC
>CAVBPN010000240.1:0-2927 GCA_963597235.1 bacterium | reverse complement strand
TTTTCACGTTGTTTCCGTCAACAATGAGTAAAGTTGCCGCATTTTTCGGAATTTATTCTCCTGTAAATATGATTTTCTTTATGGGATTTGTTCTTTCGCTTGTGATTATTTTTACATTGACAGTAGCATTATCCAGAGTGACTGCAAGAGTCAGAAAACTTGCACAGATGATTGCGTTACAGGATGAAGAAACGCAAAAAGAATGATTTCTCGGAGGAGAAAAAAGATGGAAAGTCTGGCAATTATCGTACCATGTTATAATGAACAGGAAGCATTACCATTGTTTTATAAGGCGGCAAATGATGTGCTACAAAAATTAAATTATAAATATAAAATTCTTTTGGTTAATGATGGATCAAAAGATCATACGTTAGAAATTATGAAATCAATTGCACAGAAGGATAAGCATGTAAAGTATTTATCTTTTTCCAGAAATTTTGGAAAAGAAGCAGCTATGTATGCCGGTTTTTGTAATGCAAATGCGGATTATGTCTGTGTAATGGATGCGGATATGCAGGATCCACCGAGTTTGCTGCCGGAGATGCTGGAGATTTTACATACGCAGGATTATGATTCGGTAGCGACCAGAAGAAAGAACCGTGAAGGTGAACCTCCGATCAGAAGCTGGTTTGCCCGAAGATTTTATGAAATTATAAACAGAATATCGGATGCAGATATTGTTGATGGTGCAAGGGATTTTCGTCTGATGAAGAGAGATATGGTGGATGCAATTGTCAGTATGACGGAGTATAATCGATTTTCCAAAGGGATTTTTGGATGGATTGGATTTAAAACATACTGGTTGTCGTATGACAATGTTGAACGTGTTGCAGGCGAGACGAAATGGAATTTCTGGAAACTTACAAAGTACGCATTTGATGGAATTATTAATTTCTCTCAGGCACCGTTGAGTGCGGTATCCTGGTTTGGAGTATTAATGACAGTTGTTTCTTTTTTGATGTTGCTGGTGGTCATTGGACGTAAACTGATTTACGGAGATCCGGTCGCAGGATGGGCATCAACGATTTGTGTGATCATATTTATTGGTGGTCTGCAGTTGTTCTGCCTGGGCGTGATCGGGCATTATATTGCAAAGATGTATCTGGAAATAAAGCAGAGACCTCATTTTATTATTTCAGAAACAAACGATGAAGATGCAGTGAAACTTAAATAGGAAAAATACGATAAAGCAGGAGAATTTTGCAAATCATGCGTAAAATTCTCCTGTTTGTCAGTATATGCCGTAATTTTTTTACAGCATATAGTTGCGGAAAAATACAAAACTGGTTATACTGTAAGAAATAGAGCAGGTGTTGAGGACTCTTTGGAGGGCGGTATATTATATGTTGAAAAAATTCATATTGAGGAATTATAAAAATTTTAAGAATGACATATGTATAGATTTTCAAAATATTGCCGGATATCAGTTTAACATGGACTGTCTGTATGAAGGAACGATTGGAAAAATGTTGATATATGGACGCAATGCAACCGGAAAGACAAATCTGGGAACTGCGTTACTTGATATTGTTTCGACGATGTTTGGAAAAAGGCGATATGCGAGAAATGAAGTTTTTCTTAATGCGGATTCAACAGAAAATATAGCAGTGTTCAGGTATGATTTTGATTTTAATGATATAAAGGTGACATATAAATATTCACGTGTATCGAATCAGGAATTGCAGGATGAAACATTATTTATAAACGGAATCAAAATTTTTAGTTGTGATTTTTTAAGAGAAAAGTATGATTTTACTAACTTGAATTATATTGATGCCGAAACCGTAAATATTGAACGGTATTTACAATCTTCAGAGGTTGATGATGATATTGAAATTAGTAATATGAAAATTCCGTTTTTACGTTGGCTGCTCAGCAATGCAGTATTTAAAAATGATTCGGTGCTAATTTCATTATCAAATTATGTTGCAAGAATGCAGATGATTACTGTTGGCAGTGGAATGAGATCCCTTGCAGGAAGATCAAATCAGCTTTTTTATGAAGTGTTGGAAAAAAGAGAGTTGTTAACAGATCTTGAGGAATTTTTGAATGTGATGGGAATTGAATGCAAGTTGGCTTTAAAAAAATTGCCGGATGGTCAGAGAGAATTGTATTTTGTTCATAAACAGTTGGTTCCTTTTTATGAGAATGCTTCGAGCGGCACGTTGGCATTGTTTGATTTGTATCGTAGGTTGATTATAAAAGTAGGGGCTTCGTCGTTTGTTTATCTGGATGAATTTGATGCTTTTTATCATTATGAGATGGCAGAAAAAGTGATTGATTATTTTAAAAAGAAATATCCAAAATGTCAGATGATCATGACATCACATAATACAAATTTGATGACAAACAGAATTATGCGCCCGGATTGTTTATTTATTTTATCAAGTAAAGGAACATTAACATCTCTTTGTAATGCAACAGAACGTGAATTGAGAGAAGGACATAATCTCGAGAAGATGTATATCAGTGGGGAGTTTGAACGGTATGAATGATTATGCGACAGAGGTCCGGAGAAGAGGCCGAAGTTTGCTGGTTGTTGAAGGAAAACATGAAAAAAATGAGTTGTTTTGGCTTGTTTTTAAGTGTTATCCGGAATTGCATATTGATATGGACGATGTATGGATTTACGGTACCAATATTTATGTATTGTATGAAGATATTATAAAGGAATATGGAGATGATTGGGAGAATGAATGGCTGGATATTGATCTTCCGTTTGTAATCAGTAAAAAGAAAAATTTGGAAAATGTTTGTTACAAGAATGATTTTACGAATATTATACTTGTTTTTGATTACGAGCGCCATGATCCGCAGTTTTCAGCTGATAAAATTTTGCGTTTACAAAATTATTTCAATGATGCAGCAGATATGGTGTCAGACGGCATATTCTGGTAGGCGCCAACCGCATTTTATTTTCGGTAAAT
>CAVBPN010000239.1:0-5934 GCA_963597235.1 bacterium | reverse complement strand
GTATAAGTCAGTTTCATATTGCAATGTCCTCTCTTTCGTTTTATTATTGCTTCATAAATGTTTTTACAGAACGACAAGTTCATGTTACGTCATTGCTACAAATCTTTCTTTCCATATTATTTTGAATCCAACCCGGGCAGATTTTCTTCAAAATCATGGTGAAAGTGCTTCGTTTCTGTGTTGGGAAAATGAACGGAAACACTTGATTTTACTGACTTTCTTCAATGTAACCTTATTATAACGTCCTCCCCCCACCCCACCGCTTCATTCGGATACTCAACAAACCCGGGCAGGGGCTGGGCTCCGCGTCTTAAATATGCCTTTACCTTCTCGCCCCATAGAAATGTGTCATTTCTCCTTACGATTCCCCATTCCATCATAAGTGCTGCCGACCCGGTCACAAACGGTGTTGCAAAAGATGTTCCGGTTACGTTGGCATATCCGCCGCCCGGAACCGGTGCGGTAATATTCACTCCTGGAGCAACGAGATCTGGTTTCGGATAAGAAAGTCTTTCTCCGCCGCGACCGGAAAAATCGGCATAAGCATTCAGTCTGGAATCGTAGGCTCCCACCGTAATCACTTTCGCCGCTGTGGATGGGATTGTGAGTGTTTCTGCAGCGACCGGACGGTAAAATCCAGTCACCGGATTCAGGACATTTCCCCCGGGAAGCCACAGGTTATAGTTACCCTCCCGGATTCGTTTTCCCTGCAAATGAATCTTCCAGATTCCACTGGTAAGATATGTTCCCACAGGAATAAATTCAAAATAAATCTCCTGCGTCACCTGAAACGGCCCCGGCTTTCCATAATAAATCAGAAGCTCCGTCTCCCCGGCACGATATCTCTGTGTGCCGATTTTTTCCGAAAGTGCCGGCAGTCTTTCACCGGATGGCGTTTCTATGGAAATCTCGATTTCATCTGCATAGACTTTCCATAACTGCAGATTCAAAGTTGTCTCATAAGATCCAATACTCATTTCTACATTTTCTTTCTGTCCCTGTCGAAGCTGCCCTGCCGTATGGATCCGGTCATTTCCATTATTCCCACTTCCGGCACAGATGACAGACCGTCCTACATTCGCCACATTGCTGAGATATGTTTCCAACAGCGAATCCCCCTGATGTGTTCATTATAACTAAGGGAAAGTTACTGTAAAAAAATTTGCAGCCATTACACTGCCTTTTTCTCAACCGGATAAGGGGACTGATACTTAAACACAATATCAATACTCTTATCCCCATTCACAACAATTTTTTCAATCAGCTCTGTCACAATTTCTCGCGTCACTTCGGATAGCGTTCCATATTTAATAAATTTCTCTATCCAGTTCTCATAGGATTCTTCTGCCTCTCCAAAGCTGTCTTTTTCCAGTTCTGCCATTTGGATTTTCTCTCGGATATCTTTATCCTGCTTTTCATATTCAGCCTTATAAGAGAGATATTCTTCTTTGTCCAGAACGCCATCCACATAATTCTCATACGTCTTCTTTTTGTACTTCTGAACTGCGGCAAGCTCTTTTTGCAGTCGTTCTATCTGCTGATCTGCTTCCGCACATCGTCTCTGCACCTCCTTTCTGCGGTCTGCTGCCTTTAGTATTTCATCCTTATCACTTTCTTTCAGTGCCAGTTCCGCCTGTCTCTGGATTTCATTTATTACAATGGAATCCAGTATCTCTTTCTTAATAAAATGAGAACGACAAATTGTATTTCCCTTTTTATGATATGTTCCACACTCATAGCCATCCCTACAGGTAACACGCTGGAGATTATATCCACAGTCCCCACAAACAAGAATCCCTGCGTACGGATTCACCTTTTTCACTTCACTGTGAAAGCCCGGTGTTCTTGTTCTTTTCTTCATATTTTTCTGTACCTGTTCAAAGGTATCTTTACTGATAATTGCTTCATGCATTCCCTCTACAATATATTGTTGTTCCTCTGGAATGTAATGATATTTTTCCACTTTATATGATATTTTTTCCGACTTATGCTGTACCATAGCACCTGTATAAACTCTGTTTCGTAAAATCACATTGATCGTAGGATACGCCCAGCCTTTTCCACCGGATTTTTCCAATGCATTCGTATAATTCAATCCCTGAACCTTTCTTTTATACTCTGATGGTGTCATAACACCTTCCTGATTCAGCTTTCTCGCAATACCATCTCTGGAATATCCCTCCAAACTCATATAAAAGATTCTCCGAACTACCTTGGCAGCTTCTTCATCAATAAGAAAATGATGCTTATCTGCCGGATCTTTCATATAGCCATACGGAGCAAAACCCGACATAAACTGCCCACGTTTTTTCTGTGCAGAGAGGGATCCCCTGATCTTCTTGGATATATCACGACTGTACATATCATTAAACAGCGTCTTAAACTGTGCCAGTTCTTCATTACTGTGATGAGCAGAATCCACGCCATCCAGAATTGCAATGTATCGAACTCCCAACGATGGAAAAACACGCTCTATGTAATTACTTGTCTCAATATGCTCACGTCCAAGACGGGAAATATCTTTTGTAATCACACCCTGTATTTTCCCTTTGTAAATATCTTCCAGCATCCGCTGAAATTCTGGTCTGTTTGCAAAATAAAGTCCGGAATAACCATCATCAATATAAATATCAGCGATTTCCAGATCATTTGACTTACCTACATATTCTCGAATCAGCTTCATCTGATTCTCAATACTCTCACTGATCTTATTCTCTCCGTCATCCTTTGACAGACGACAATACGCAGCCATCTGATACATCACATCACCCCATCTTTCTGTATTGTTGCATCCACTGAATTATTCTCCGAAGCAAACTTAAAATAAATATCTATTTTCTGATCCGGATAAACATAAATTTTATCAATCAGTTCTACAAGTACTTCCCTGGTAAGCTGTTTTACTGTCAGTTTTCTCCGACTAAAATTGTCCAGCCATATCTTTGTCGTATTCACAGCAGTCTGCTGTTCCTGTTCTTCCTGCGTCAACTTTTCCAGTTCTTTCTGATATTGCCGATTTTCATTTTCATACATCTGTTTTAATTCCAGATATTCTTCCTTTGAAAGAATTTCATCCATGAACTGTTCATATGCCCGTTTTCGGTATTCTGTATTTTGCGCAATTTTTACCTGCAAACGGGTAATTTTACTTTCTACATCCGGCTTTCTTTGTCCAATCTGAATTTCCAGATTTTTCAGATCTGCCCGCATTTGTTTCAACTGTTGATTAACAGCAAATACCACTAATTCATCCAGTTTTTCAAACGTAATATGATTCAGTTCACAGTAATTCTGCCCCATCTTTTGATGAAAACCACACATATACCCGTCGTAACCACTATGTGAGGCCAGATACCTTTTACGCATAGCGGTTTTACATTTTCCACAGAACAGTAATCCTACATACTTATGTGGTTCTTTATTTTTGTCAAAATACGGAATCCGTCGTTCCTGTCTGATCTGCTGAACCTGCTCAAATTCTTCCTTGGAAATAATTGCTTCATGTGCATCCGATACCAGTTTCATTTCTTCCAGTGGAATTGCTTTTTTATATTTTAGTTTATAGGACGGTCTGTTATATTTTCTGATTACAACGGCACCGGTATAAATGGGATTCTTCAGGATTCCCCGCACAGTAGCCGGTGTCCATAAACCTTTCCCCACGTCCCAGACATAACCATTCTTCAAAACTTCTTTTTTATATTTTGCAGGGCAGGGAATCTGATCCTCATTTAAAACCCGACAGATCACACTACATCCAAATCCATTTCGATACATTCTGTAAATTCGTCCAACTACATCTGCTGCATAAGGATCAACTTCCAAATGATTATGAACCGTATCACTCTTCACATAACCAAACGGGGGTTGTTTCGGTGTATATTCACCCATGCTTCTTTTCGTCTGGATTGTAGTTTTTATCTTTCTGGATGTATCTCTCAGATACATGTCATTAAGTAAAGTTTTAATCTCCAACAGCTCATCATAAGTGCTGACTATCGAATCGTAATTATCCAAAAGAGAAACTACTCGAATCCGTTTCTCAGGAAAATATCTGCCCAGATAATAATTGGTATCAATATGCTCTCTTCCAAGCCGTGATACATCCTTGAATATCACCATATTGATCGTCCCCAGTTCAATATCTGCCAGCATTCTTCTGAATTCTGTTCTGTCAAAATTGCTTCCTGAAAATCCATCATCTGCATAAACTCTTACTTCTGTAATGTCATTCTGTTCCGCAATATAATCCTGTGCCATCTGAATCTGAGAGTGAATACTGTTGCTGTATTCACTCTCTTTGTTTTGCTCCTCAATAGAAACACGACAATAAATTCCTGCCTGATACATTCTATTCTTTCCCTCTTTTCATTGGTCTTACATAGCCATTGTCTTTCATTGTCCTTATCTCGCAATAAGAATTATAGAAAATCAACCTGCAATTTTTCGTTCTGCCAGATTCTGAATACATTGTGATAACGTTTTATCGCCATTAAAGTGTACTCGAACCTGATATCCTGCATGTTCGTAGCTTACAGCTTCTTTCTGGATTTCTTTTTCTACTTCCAGATTTTCTATATTCCCAGAATTAAACCGTGTATTCATGCTATATGCCTCCTTCAGCATACAGGCTTCTTTACATCCTATGCCGGCAGGATTGTACAAAAGTTCTGTATGAATTGAATTCAGCTTTCGAAAGCCTGACTATATTCTAAATCCTATGATTCAGGAAATTGCCCTTTCAGAGACCAAACCATCTGTAAGTAGCTGTCACATATTACTGGATTCTTTACAGAAAATATGTTTAATGCATGGTATTGAAGTCGATTATTACAAGAAATTGTTTCAGACAATAGGAAACATCATAGAATTGATTGAAAAAGATGATATGCCAAAATATCTACTTTTTCTGAAAAATGTTTTTCCATATATGGATAATTATAATTATCGGAAAGGTATGAAAGAAATCATTCAGGAATTGAAAAATCTTTTGAAACGTAAAGACATTGGCACCGATTCTGACCGGGCATTGTTACTGGATTTTCAGACTACTCTTGAAATCAATCCTGAAAAAGCAATGAAACTGGAAAAGGAATCTCCGTCCTGCAAAATTTATGAAAAAATCTGGGCTGATGAACCAGAAATGATCGAGAAAAAATACCAGGAAATACAGGAATTATATCCACAGGTCGGTCTCTTTCTTGGACAACAAGTATCAAATTCTTTAACAAAACAGATATAATTTTACGGCGGACAAATTGCCCGCCGTTATTTTTACAACTTTTATAACTATATCTTCTTCTCGAATATAATTATTTTTGCTTCTCATTCTTTACGATTTGACCGTCCTTAATCACAACCAGCGGCTCTTTATGATGCCATATTGCATGATAAACATCCGGATCCTGTAAAACCACCAGATCTGCATCTCCACCTTCTTGTAAAATGTGATTTTGAAGTCCCAGAACTTTACCGGCATAAGTCGTTATCATACTATATAATTCTTCCATATCTTTGAATGTTGTCATCCAAAGTAAATGACTTGCCAGAAATGCTACCTGAAGCATATTGCACTCCCCATATGGATAATACGCATCTGCAATGTCGTCCTGTCCAAGTGCAACTGGAATTCCAGCCTGAAGCATATCTTTGACACGTAAATGTAATGGTCCGGTGTGTGGATCTGTCACAAAACCAATTCCCGCCTCTTTTGCAAGCTGAACTAACTTTCTGAAATAATTCTCAGGATACAAAGACATTGCACGACAATGCTGAGCGGTAACTCTGCCCTGCCAGCCCATTTTAATTATTTTTTTGCATAACATTTCAAGAGTCCGTTCCTCTGGATCTCCAACATCATCCAAAAGCATGGATATATCCCTGAATCCGTGAAGTTCGCAATTAGCAGCTCCAGATTTTCCTTATAAATGCTGG
>CAVBPN010000238.1:62377-68564 GCA_963597235.1 bacterium | reverse complement strand
GTTTGTTTTCTGAATGGGTTTTTCTTTTCCGATATGATAAAAATACTTTATTACAACGACTTCGAAGGAGGAAAAATATGAATCGTAATTCCGTAAAGAAAAAAGCGGCGTGCGCAGCTGTAGCAGTCCTGGCGCTTTCCATGACTGTAAGCACCCCAATAAGCATTCTGGCTGAAGAGAATACTGCCAGCACATCCACTGCTCTTGTCAATCTGGAGACAGAAGGAAAACAGGCGCCTATCGGCGTTGACACTCAACATCCGGTATTTTCCTGGCAGATGATTTCTGACATAACAGGAACTGCACAGAAAAGCTACCAGATCGTGGTAACCAAAGCTGACGGAACCCAGGTATGGGATTCTGGAAACGTTGAATCCGATGTATCCGTAGATATTATATACGAAGGCGAGACGTTGGAACCCTGTACCATTTACAACTGGACATTGACCGTAGAAGATAATGCAGGCAACACTCTTACTTCCAATTCCACATTTGAAACATCCAAGCTGAGTACAGAGCTTGATGCCTGGAATGGTGCAAAATGGATCGGTGCAGATGAACTTTCCTTAAATGCTGCAAGCACTACATTATTTGACATCACCACAAAAGTGCAGATTCCGGAAGGTTCCAACAAGGCCTCTGTAATCTTTGGTGCAAATGACTTCCGCTATAACAATAAACTCTACAACCTGTATCAGTTGGAAGGAGAAAACTACTTCCGTGTAGAACTGGACGTAACAAATGCAGGTACCGAAGAAGGCACAGCTATCAATATCTACCGTGTGGGATTTTTTGAGGAAGATACTCCGAATCAGCCATACATGACTATTAATCTGGCCAACAATCCTACCACAAACTTAAATGAACTGATTACTGCCGAAAATAAAAATGAACAGCACGAACTGGAACTGGACATGAAGACCTGTACTTTAACTGTTTCGATTGACGGAACAGCAGTTATAACAGGCGAAACCGAGGATTCGTTTACAGGAGAAAAAACTCCGTCTTCTGACATCCTTCTTGCAGACTGGGGCAACTCTGATGTTATGTCTGTTCCAAATCTTAACAGCATTGGTTTTGCAGCTGATGCCGGGGAGACGGCAATTTTTACTGATTTTGAGCTTCAGAATCCAGGATATGGAACGGGTACACTTTTGGGACAGGAAACGGGTGCTACTTATAGTATCTGGGATGGAAAAGATGGCATTGCAGTGAATGGAAATACCATTACTATCACAGGTGGTGACAATGGAATTCTTTCTTATGCTGACCCTTCTTATGGCGCAGAACCTTATGTACGCACGGAGTTCGAAGCAAAAGATAATATTGTTTCCGCAAGACTTTACCTTGCCTTCCAGGGTATCGGAAACTTTTACATCAATGGTCAGGAAGTGGAACCTGAGGAGTGGTTTAAACAGGGCTCCATGGAATACCGTGATGAAATAGGATACAATGTATATGATGTAACAGATTATGTGACTTCCGGTACCAATGCAATGGGGGCTGTTATGGGAGAAGGCTGGTGGACCGGACATGCAGAAACCTATGATGATACAGTTTACAACTACTATGGAGACAAAGAAGCTCTTCTTGCAAATCTTGTGATCACATATGAAGATGGTTCTACAGATGTGATCACTTCTGATGACAGTACCTGGCAGTATTATGGAGAAGGACCTGTGAAATCAGCTTCTATCTTTGAAGGTGAGGTTTACGATGCGACAGCGGAGGCAGAAGTAAAAGATTTCTCGACGACAGATTATGATGCAGATGCTGCTGGCTGGCGTCAGGCAGAAGCAATTGAAACCAGAAATGTATTTGCAGATCAGGATCTGGTTGTCCGCGATGATGATGAAGTTCATGTAATCCGCGAGCTGGATGCAACTCTTGTAGGAGAGACAAAAGAGGGCAGCGGAAGTTATATTTATGATTTCGGAGAAAATGTGGCAGCTGTTCCGGAGATTACCATTCCTGCTGAATATGCGAAAGAGGGCGAAACTATCACAGTACGTGTGGCGGAGATCCTTTACCCGGATCTGGAGGAGTACGGTGAGCTTGCCGGAAATCTTCTCCAGGAAAATTACCGTGCAGCTCTTACAACGGATTTCTATACCATGAAGGATGGAGATCAGACCTTTACCCCGGATCTTACTTTTCACGGGTATCGCTATATCGAGATTACAGGACTGGATGAAGCGCTTCCGGCAGAAAACCTGAAATCTCTGGTACTGTCTTCCATTGACAATACTGCAACATATGACAGCTCTAATGAGCTTGTGAACAGACTGTTCCAGAATGGGCAGAACTCCGAAGCAAGCAATTACATTACCCTTCCGACAGACTGTCCGCAGAGAAACGAGCGTATGGGATGGATGGGCGATGCAAACGTATATGCACTTGCCGGAAGTTATAATGCAGACACTTACCAGTTTCTTCGTCAATGGCTGAACAGTGTTCGCCAGAGTCAGGGCGAGGATGGTATGACCACACATACCGTACCTAACTATCCTTCTTATGATACTGAGACCGGAGAGGTAAACATTAGTGGTATGTCATTCGGTATTACATGGAACAGTGCTATTGTATTTATCCCATATTTCTTGTATGAGCAGTATGGAGATACTTCTATTCTGGACGAAAACATGGATGCTATTTATAAATACATGGAAAATCTGGAAGCAAATCCGCTTACCTATGGCGAAGAGGATGCGCAGACTGAGGAATCAGCACTGACTTCACAGACGGGATTCCTTTGTGATCATCTTTCCGTTGTAACCACGGATGGTCAGATGCTTGGAAATGCAATGTATACATGGGCACTTAATGTTGTTTCTCAGATGGCTTTTGCTACAGGAAATACTGAAAAAGCAGAGAAATACAGTGCAATGTACGATGCTGCAAAAGAAGCATGGAACCGTATTTACATTGATGCGGAAACCGGAAAATCCTGCTCCGCTGACGGCACGATCATCCATACCCAGGCATCCTACGCTTCTCCACTGAATTATGGTGTGGTTTCCGATGAAAACAAAGATCGTTTTGTGGAAAATTATATTGATACCATTGAAAATCCGAAGGCAGATGATGGTTCTGACCTGACACCATATACACTGACTACAGGATTTAATGCAACCCCTAATCTGCTCAATGCACTTTCTGACAATGGTCATGCAGATGTTGCATACAAGATGCTTGAGTGTACAGACTATGCATCCTGGCTGTATCCGGTTGTAAATGGTGCTACCAGTATCTGGGAAAGATGGAATTCCTACACGGTAGAAGATGGCTTTGGAGGAAATAATGGTATGAATTCCTTCAACCATTACTCACTGGGGGCTGTTACTTCCTGGATGATGGATTCCCAGCTTGGTATCAAGTATGATACAGAAAATCCTGGCTATAAGCACTTTATTCTTCAGCCTGTAACAGGTGGCAGCTTTACCTATGCAAATGGTACTTTTGAGTCCGCTTATGGAACTATCTACAGTGGATGGGAAGCATCTGAAGACGGTACCATGACGCAGTATAAAGCAGAGGTTCCTGCAAACACAACAGCAACCTTATATCTGCCGATTACAGAAGATGCAGCAAACTCTCTCACTGTCCCAGAAGGTGTAGCTTTCACAGGAATGGTCGAACACAATGGACAGACCTGTGCACAGTATGAACTGGTATCTGGTTCCTATACATTTGAGATAGCTTAAATAAAATCAAGATATTTCACAGGAAAAGGCGGCCTTTTGGACCGTCTTTTCCTGCTGATGTGAGGTTTATGGACTGCTTTATCCCTCTTTACGCAGATTCCCGTTGATGTTAAACTGTAGATATAGTTCCTGTAACTTTATTCCACAACGATGGAGGAATTATTTTGTGAAAACCAAATTTTTTCAGAAACAATCCGTCACTTTGAAAATCCTCTGGATCATTCTTCTGCTGGTACTTCCTCTAAATATTATTTCTATCCTGTCATCCCTTGAACTTTTTGACCGATATGCCAAGCAGATCCAGTTAAGCCTGAAAAATCTTACAGACGTTTATATGAATACCATTGATTTCCACACAGGAAAAGCAGACTTGTATTTATATGAGTTCCTAAATAATGATCTGGAATGTGCCCTTTTGAAAAATCCTTATTCTTCGGATTTTGAATACGAAAATGCGAAATACCGCTGTCATAATACACTCTCAGATCAGGTGGCAAGAGAAACGATTATTTCCGGATATTTTCTGCGTACTTCTGGTAAACATTCTGATTGTATTCTTGCCTTGAATACCAATTTATCTGATTCTGAAAATTTACAGGCGTATATAAACAACAGCACGAACTGCGACAACAAATGGCATCTGGTATCTGTTAATGACCAGTCCTTACTGATTCGTTTTGCCAGTGAGAAACATTTTTATTACGGTGCAATTGTTAACCTGGATTCTGTCCAGACAGAGATGGAAACTCAGAGGAATTATGATACACAAACCGTATTTTTTACAGAAGGAACTCCAGAGAGTGATAAGGAATGTATTCTGGCAAGTTCTTCCTCCCCTCGCATGGATGTTACTTTGTGTATGGAGGTCAACCAGAAGGAATGTTATAAGGGATTTCCGTATTTGAATCAGATACTTATAGTGATTGCATTTTTGCTTGTGATTGCTGTTCCGTTAATTTATCTTTACATGCGAAGACTGGTGGTGCGACCGCTGAGTGAGCTGAACAAAGGATTTCATGAGATTCGAAGCGGAAACCGAAACTACACGATCCTGGCGTCCGCAAGCACACCGGAATTCCAGGAAGCCTACCATTCTTTCAACGAGATGGTAACAAGTATGGAAAATTTGCGAATTGACAACATGGAAAAAGAGCTTGAAAAAAACAAACTGGAGCTAGATAACCTGAAACTTCAGATTCGTCCGCACTTTCTGTTAAATACTTTTAATCTTATGTATTACCTGTTAAAGGTGCCTGACGGAGTGAATGCCGCCAGAAAATTAATACTGTACCTTTCTGATTATTTCCGTTATCTGTTTCGAAATGACCATGACGTGGAACTTTTTGATAAGGAACTGGCTCTGATACAGGGATATGTGGAAGTGACCCAGATCCGTTACCCGGACGGACTCTCCATTATTTATGATATAGATCCGGAAGTCCGGCTGGTTCGGGTTCCGCCCCTGCTTATCCATAATTTCATTGAAAATGTGGTAAAACATGCTCTTTCTGTCGGAAAATGTGTGCATATCGTGCTGGCCGCCTATTACGAAAATGGGTGGGTTACTTTTGAAATCAGTGATGATGGGAATGGAATGCCTGATGAATTTGTAAAAAAAATCAATCATCGTTCCTGGAGTGGAAAAGATCAGGAGCATCTGGGAATTCGAAATTCTATCCGCCGGATTGAATATATCTATGGAAAAAATGCTTCTGTCACAGTAGAATCTGAACTGGGGGAGGGTACTACTTTTACCATTTCTATTCCTTATGAACTGGAGGATATTTAAATGAATGTTTTAATTATCAATGACGAAAAATGGACAGCGGATATGATCCGTGAGGAAATCCACTGGGAGGCATGTGGGATCAATGAGATTTATGTGGCATATGATGCCGTATCAGCCCGGGAACAAATCCAGAATGGAAATATTCAGATTCTCCTCTGCGATATTGAAATGCCAGGAGAAAATGGAATTCAGCTTATGCATTGGGTACGTGAATATGAGTATGATATCGAATGCATTTTTCTTACCTGCTATGCAAATTTTTCTTATGCACAGGAGGCTGTGAAGTTAAACTGTCTGGATTATATTCTTATGCCGTCCCGTACGGAAGAAATTGAACAGGTGCTTGTGAAAGTAGTTGCAAATATTCGCCGTAAGCAAGCGAATCGGCAACTGGAGCAATATGGTGCACGCTGGATTAAGAACCAGAAACAGGAAGCCTACGAGACACAGGGAACAAAAAAGAACAGTGAAGATGTGATCAGAGAATGTCTTCATTATATTCACAACCATCTGGCAGACCCGGAGCTTTCGGTAAATCAACTGGCGACCTGGTGTCATATGAATGCGATTTATCTGAACCGGCTTTTCAGAAAAGAAAGGGAAACCAGTATTGGACAGTATATTATTCAGGAAAGGATGCATCTGGCTGCCAGGCTTCTTATGGATCCTGCTCTTACGGCATATACTGTGGCAG
>CAVBPN010000238.1:50111-62367 GCA_963597235.1 bacterium | reverse complement strand
ATCTTAATTATCCCTATTTTTCTACAGCATTTAAGAAATTTTATGGATGTTCCCCTCAAAAATATGCAGAAAGACAGGAAAATACACATGAAGGTAAAGACTGATTTTTCGGAGATTCCAAGAAAAAAATTGATTTTATTGTCTGGCAGTATTTTTGCCCTGCTTTTTATTTGTCTGTGTTTTTTCTCTTCCAGTGTACGTGCAGAATCCGCATACTATGAACTGATCATGCAGTGGCCGGGAAACGATTCTGCTCAATCTGGCCTTAAAGATGTGGAAAATGCCCTTAATCAGATCACGGAACCTGCCATTGGTGTTACGGTGCGGTTAAAGGCTACAGAGAATATGGTGTTCGAAACCAATTTGGCTGTGTCGTCGGGAAAAAAACTGGATCTTAGTCTGGCTCTTTACGGAGGTATGCAGGAACTGGTCTCCAATGGTTATCTTTTACCACTTGATGATCTGCTCAACCAATACGGACAGGAAGTAGAAGAGGTTTGCGGCGTTCAGTTAAAGGGCGGGTATTATCAGAATCAGCTTTATGGGATTCCTCCTGTTTATTCCGAAGGGCAGCGTTACGGATTTATCTGTCGCAGGGACATGATGGAAAAGTATGATTTTCAGCTGGAAGATGGAAAATATTATACCTTCGATGAGTTAGAAGAGTTTTTTCAGCGGGTGAAAGACGGAGAAGGAGAGGATTTTTTTATCCTAGGTGGAAGTATGGTGCGTAAATCAGGCATGCTTGAAAAGAGCGAATATGCTATTGACATATTGGGAAGTCATATGAACACAGGGGTTCTTATATTGAATACAGGAGGAGAACTTACTTCCGAATCACTTTCTTCCTGCAATAAAGTGGTTGATTTCTACGAAACAGAAGAATTTATGGAGTTTGCCAGACGGATGTATCATTGGAACCAGGCTGGATTTTTTTATCCTAATACCAATATTTCTGAGGCAGATTCCAATGTTATGATGCGTGATAATAAGATTTTGGGCTGGTTTTTCCATAATGTTCCGGGGGAAGAAGTGGAAAACGCTTCAAAAAGCAAACTGGATATTACTTTTATTCCTACCCGGGAAGCTATCCGTACCACGGATGTAAATCAGAACGCACTCTGGAGCATCCCTGCTACCTGTGAAAATCCTGAAAAGGTTATAGAATTTCTCAATCTTCTTTACACAGATGAAAATGTAAGCAATCTGCTTCAGCGTGGAATCGAGGGCCAGTCTTATGTTGTGGTGGAAGAAAACGAAACTGGAAAATTGATTGATTTTCCAGAAGGAATGGATATCAGCACAATTCCTTATTATGTAAATGGAGGTGTATACGGAAATCGTCTTAGTGCTTATACCTGGGTACCTGGAGATATCAACCACAACCAGATTGTTAAAAATTTCAGTGATCAGATTTCCCTTACTTCACCAGCCTGGGGATATGTATTTGATTCAGAAAAGGTTCTTGTACAGATCGCACAGGTGGAGCAGATTGTGCAGAAATATATCGGGATTATTGAAACGGGTTCGGTAAATCCGGATATGGAAGTTCCCTTGTTCCTTTCAGAATTAAAAACTGCTGGAATTGACCAGGTTATTAAAGAAAATCAACGCCAGTATGATACATGGCGAAAAGAGCAGTAGGATTTTATAATTCCGGTGTGTTTTTATATCATTTTTTAAATATCCGATATTGAAAAACTTCAAAAAAAGGCTTGAAATATTGAATATAAAGTGGCTATTCCTAAGAAAAGTGAAAAATACATGAAAACAGTGGTATCTTTTGCCAATGGCATTGGCAGAAAAATTGTATTTGGTATTGATGATAAAACATTAGAAATAGTTGGAATGGATGATGATAATATATTCAAAACTATGGATGCTATTACAAATGCGATATCTGATTCATGTGAGCCGAAGATTCGACCAGATGTAACTTTACAGACAGTAAATGATAAGACTGTCATTGTTGTTGAAATACTTCCCGATGCAATGCGTCCGTATTATATAAAGTCAGAAGGAATGACAGAGGGAACTTATATGAGAGTGGCTGGAACAACGAGACCCGTAGAAGGATATACGCTGAAAGAGTTAATTTTAGAAGGGCAGAACCGATATTTTGACTGCGAAACATGTAGAGGATTGACGGTTACAGAAAAAGTTACAGATATCGAAACAAAAATATTGGAACTAATATCAGAAAATCCAGCAATTACAACTTCCAAATTAGCAGATATATTGTCCGTTACAAGAAAAACAATTTCCACACATATGAAATCTCTGAGAGAAAAAAATATAATTGAAAAGATTGGGTCTGATAGGAAAGGATACTGGAAAATCCTTTAAACCATAATAACATAAGCTATATTATAAAGAAGAATATTTGTCTGATGTGGGTTCGATTCCCGCACGGGACGGTAAAAAAGGAATTACATTTGTTTCTATAAAAATCAATGTAATTCCTTTTCTATGTTTTTTGCATTTCCTATTTTTTCACCGTCTTTAAAATCATTTATCTACTATAAAATTGGTTTTTTCCAAATCATCAGAAGCTAATAGCTCCAGCAAACGAAAAACCGGACCCGTTGGATGTGTTCTTCCCCCTTCCCATGCCTCAACAGTCTTTTTTGATACTCCCATATATGAAGCGAATACACTTTGTGTCATTCCTGCCTTCATTCTGATCTCTCGTATTTCACTATTAGAATATTCTCTTACTGGAGAGATCATATATGTTTTAACTCGCGCAGTGCTCTGCCCTTTTTCGTAGGCAATAGCTTCCTGTAATCCTTGTTTCAAATCGTCAAACAATGTACTCATAAAAATCAACTCCTATTCTTGGCAGCCTCACTTTTTAAAGATTTTACCAATTTTTTAAGCACACTTTCTCTTCTGTAGAAAGATTTTCCTGTTCCTTTTTCTCAAACGCTGTAGTCAAATAAATCACTTCATACTACGCAAAATCCGTATAACAAATTCGTACACTTCCACTTTTCCCTCTATTTTCCAGAGGAAATCGAACTTTGCGAATTCCACCAGTTCCTTCCATAACAGGACCAGATTCAGGATCTTTTAACAACATTATTTGCAAAGAACGTAATTCACTATCATTAAGACCAATTTCTTTCCAACGTTTTGTAAAAAGCGGAACTTCTATAAAAGTTCTCGTCATTAGTATCAACCTTTCTTTTATTTGTATTATACATAATACACCCTATTTTATAGGGTATCAACTACAAAAAAAGAATTACATTTGTCCTTAGACAGTTGTAATTCCTTTATGTTATTCATTACTGATTCTGTTTTACTTCATTCACCATACTAGATTGTTTTATTCTGTTTTGTATCCCGATAATACTTCATACAGGACAGATGGATCGATCAGCTTTGCCAGATGCGTAAGACCGATGATCGCATTCATTGGTGTTCTGATATCATGACTCATTCTGGACAAAAATTCTGATTTTGCATCTGCTGCCGACTCTGCTTTTTTTGCAACTATCTCCAGTTCTTCATTCTTTCTTTGAAGTTCCTGATATAATTCTCTTCTCCTCTGTTCCTCAACCGTAATATCACACCAGATATAGATTACTGCATAGCCGGCATTGATGATCAGCCATCCATGATGAATAAGCTGAATACAGTAAACCAGGCTGTTATCACAAAAAATGACATAATCAAAATTGCATTATAACGTACCTTAATGAGCATAATCAGAAAGACTGCCAATGCAAACACATCCGTCTCTACATGCCACATACTTTTATCCTCCGTAATTTCACGTACATTACCACGTCTTACTCAAATGAACCCAGGAAATGTTCTCTGTTTCATTAGTTGTTGTAGTCAATCAGTTACTACAAGTCCTTCCCAACACAAAATTCATCAAGTAATGTATTTTCAAACTACCTAATATAATTTAATGATCCTAAAAAAGGGAATATTTTAAAACAGCCTTACATGGTGCTGTTCCCAATTTATCAGATTATATTAATTATCCAGCAAAATTTCACAACTTATTTGGACTAAGTATATCGCATAATCAAAAATATGTTGACAAGCAATCATGTTGTTCAATATTTTTATTTTGCAATAAATAAAACGCCCAGCGTTCCTGGTCCGCAGTGGCTGGAAACAACACCACCTGCACGAGTCTCAAGAATTTCCTGAAAAATACTCAGGCTCTGCAGATATGTTCGTACTTCCTCAACAACCACTCTGTCACAACCGGAATGTGTAATAAACACTCGCTCCGGGCGGGCGTTTCTAAGATTTTCTTCCATATCTTTGACATAAGACATAATGACGGATTTCAGTTTTCCACGATATTTCTTAGATGCATCCATGGCTCCGTTTTCCACAACAATCTTCGGATGCAGTCTCAATACACTCCCTGCCATCGCAGAAACCGTATTGCACCTTCCGCCACGATACAGATATGTCAGAGTATCCACCACAAAGCTTGCCCGTACTTTTGGTTTCAGTTCCTCTATCGCAGCAGTAATCTCCGCAGCACTCTTGCCTTCCTGTGCCATAACCGCTGCCTCGATAACAAGAAGTCCGATTCCTGTTGAAAGATTCGCAGAGTCAATAACAGTCACAAGGTCAGGAGCTTCCAGTTCATCTGTCGCAAGACGCATAACATTTCCGGAAGTCGACATACTTGATGATATTGAAAAACAGATAACTTCCCTTTTTTCTTCAACATAGGGCTTCAATATTTCTATCGCATCCGCCAGAGAAGGGGCCGAAGTTTTCGGTGTGGTCTTATTCGTATCTGACCATGCAAAAATCTCATCTGGAGTTATATTTCTGCCATCTTCATATTCCTTATCGCCAAGAAGAATATGAAGCGGCAGGATATCAACATCGTACCTCTTTAACAATTCCGGCGAAAGGTCACAGGTGCTGTCTGAAATTATTTTTACCATTTTATTATTACCTCCTGATATTTTACAGACCGTTTCGATATATCTCGCTAATCACGGCCTGTGCATGTTCCGATTCCTTTTTCTTCATAATCTGATCCCGGTCACTTAAGATCGCGATCATCTCATCTACTATAACTTCTGTTTTAGGTGTTTCTGTCATCCGATACAGATACCCCAGCATACGTGTGGCCGTATAGTCTGTATTCAGATATTTATATGCTATTTCCTCACACAGTTCCTTCGGATATCCTTTTTCCAGCAGAACCTTATATAATTCATTTGCTCTCTCTGACGCCATATTTGCCCCTCTGTTCCATTTTTATATTTCAGGCGACAATTTATTCATCGACATCATTTAACGCGTCATATGCGTCTTCCAGGGCATCCAGTGCCTCTGTCAGAAGATTCAGTTTATCACTGTTCTCGTCTTCCGCTTCGTATTCGTCGATCACATCAACAAGAGTATCCTTTACCTCCTCGAGAGAAGCTATTACATTTTTCAGTTTATCTTCCTTTGAGGAAGCTTCTGTAATATCCACCACTTTACTCATAATCATACCTCCAGCTGTTTATAGAGAATATATTACCATAAATGCCGAAAGGATACACCTTTTTTAGCTAAAATAAAAAAAGCAACCAGATACTCTTAATTAATGTATACTGATTGCTTTTCTTTTGAATACTTCTGTATTTAATTACTGTTACTGCTTCAGATCAAAGAAATCTTCCACCCGGTTCTTATAATCAGTCAAATCATTGTACTGAAGAATCGCATATTCCTGAAGTAATTCATAGTATGGAGAAGTCTTATCCTCAACACTGTAGAAGTTTCCATCTGCACCCCAGTAACCATTGCTGGTCAGTACCGGGATCTCTTTCTGGAAATCCTGCTGGAACTTCTGGAAGCCAGTCAGTTCTCCGTCAATCGTCTCCATAAGAAGTGTCTGGAGATAATTCATACTGGTCTTCTCTATTTTCTGTCCACCAATATCATAGTTTGCCCAGATAAGAAATGGAACTGCATATCGTTTCATCATTTCTTCATCCGACCAGTTGCGCCATTCCTTATTTGTAATGGAATCCAACGATGAATCATAAATTCTTGGCTGATGATCTCCTGTCAGGAGAATTACGGTTGGCTCATCTGTATTTTTATAATAGTTGATCAGATTCTCAAATGCCTCATCTGAGTATTTGATCAGACTGAGATAATATCCCAGATCCGGTGCATCTGCATTTTCTACTACAATTCTCTTATCATCAAAATTATCAAACGGTACATTATAAGAACTGTGATTCTGAATCGTCATTGTATATCCAAAATACGGAGCATCAGATTCTTTTCTGTTCTGTTCATAATCATACGTAATATTATCGTATGTACACTGGTCTGTGGCATTATTTCTCATCTTTACATATGGAATCTCGATATTCAGATAATCATAAAACTTATCAAACCCAAGATACGGATATACCTTATCACGATTATAGTTTCTTGCCTTCTGAAGATGGATAGCTGTATTTCCTGTATACCCTTCACTCTTCAGCTCTGTCACCATTGATGGCATTGCGTGTTTCATATAAAGCTGGAATGCAACCGCTCCTTTCGGAAGGAATGACATAGAATTTCCGGTCAGGAATTCGTATTCCGTATTTGCAGTCTGTCCACCTACGATTGATGCATAAGTAGTACCACTCACCGTATCCTCATCTTCCAGCAGGCTATGAATAAATGGCATATAATCTTCATTTGTCTCAATATCAGCCAGTACCTTTGGATCACAAAACGCCTCATTGATAACAACGATTACATTCGGTCTTTTCTTGCCTGTATCAACTGTATCGGAAGTATACTTTGAAGTAATCTCCTGCACTTTTTCAATACTGTAGCCTTCTGGCTTCTCAGGAACCGACAATTTTATGCTTCGTGTAAAGCTGGCAATACTTCCAAACTTCTGATAACTTCTCATCGGCTGGAACAGACTGAGATAAAGCCCTCTGTCAGCTACAAAGTCAGACATGATTACCTGCGTAAATCCAACTACACAAACAACAGCCATTACGGCAATACCACACAGCTGCTGAACACCTTTTTTGAAAAAGCGTTCACATTTGATCACACGACCGATAAGTATAAAATCAAACAGCAGTATCAATGTCAAAGACGTATAATAATTAAACTGAATTTTATATCCGTCGGCAACTTCCATTGCAGTACCTATTGTTGCAAGGTCAGATGCTATGATCGGTGTTCCTCTGAATTCATAAACAAAATGATTTACCACATTAAACATCACGCAGATAAAAGCACAGATGTCCGCACCCAGCCGCACTCTGTTTGTAATTACGATAAATACAAGTTCCAGAATACCAATCAGAAGCAGATTATATACTAATAATGATAAATGCAGCCCTTTAAATGTGTACTGACTGCTGAAAACAGCAATCTCCATATTTAAAAATATATACAGCGGGGCAAACAATATATACAAAACATTTAATACTCTATTCCATACTTTTCCAAAATCAAGTCTTACAAAAATGAATACAACTCCAATAATCCAGCAGAACGCAATACTGGCTATTTTAATTTGGGAGCTGACATTCGAATCATTTTCTAATATTGAAGCTCTATTGATATAGAAAAATACCAGGAACAGAACCGAAAGTAACAGCCAGAAATAATTTGTCCATCTCTGCCTATTTTTATTTAGACTTCTTTCCTTTAACACGTGTATTTTCCTCTATTCTAAAAATTCAACTGACCCTGCAGCCAGATCGTACCTTTAAATCTTCGTCCAACAGCCGGATCCCCCAAAAGATCTGCTCTGTTAATACAGACATCAAATCGGATATTATTACATTCCAGAGTCATCTGAACAAGTTCTTCATCTGTAATATCATTTTGTACCGTATGACACTCTATGATTTCACCTAAAATACTATACTGATCACACTGAATTCCATATGGCATAAAATAGGAATCTACAATAGATAAAATATCCTCATGAACAATCCTGTTTGAAATCATGGAGTACGTATCCATTTCCTCCATGGTCAGATTCTCCATTGCCTCTTCATCGCCATTTCTTGCAGCCGCAATCAATGAACTTCTGTTCTTACTGCTTTCCTGTTCAACCTTGACTGCTTCCTTATCTTTTAACACAGGAAAAAGAATCTTCCCCTCTCCCGCAAGTCCGGATAACGTCAACGGCTGGTTGCCTATTGGCTGCTTCTTGCTTTCCTTCATATACTCTGCCGCATTCTGAAGGTAAAAAATCAATGTGATTCCTATTCTCAGATCATCACAGGCGGCAGAAAAGGCATCCTTATCCGCATGCCTTTCTACTGTTACCTGTTCCTGAGTTGTAATTCCCGATCCTTTAAAAAAAGGATAATGATATTCTACATGAAATCTGTTGTCATCATCATACTGGCCACATACAGTAATACCGCAGTCATTTCCATAATATCGGGAAAACTGTACGAAAGTACCATCTGAATGATCTTCTACTACGCTTTTTTCATCATAGTTTTTAATAACATCCAGAATGATCTCTTTCATCTCTTCCCTCTTGTTCACTTTAGAAAAGCCGACTGCTTTTAAAAAGCTGTGCAAAAGTACACCTCCATGCCCTTATGCGCGGGTCTTTTTCTCAATCTTCTTCATGCCGCCCATGTATGGCTGCAGAGCTTCCGGAATATTTACAGATCCGTCAGCATTCAGGTTATTTTCCAGGAATGCGATCAGCATTCTCGGAGGTGCTACTACAGTGTTATTTAATGTATGAGCAAGATATTTCTTGCCATCTTTTCCATTTACACGGATTCTCAGACGACGAGCCTGGGCATCTCCCAGATTAGAGCAGCTGCCTACTTCGAAGTATTTCTTCTGTCTTGGAGACCATGCTTCTACATCAAGAGATTTTACTTTAAGATCTGCCAGGTCACCGGAGCAGCATTCCAGAGTACGAACCGGAATATCCAGGGAACGGAACAGATCAACAGTATTCTGCCACAGTTTATCAAACCACATCGGGCTTTCTTCTGGTTTGCAGACAACGATCATTTCCTGTTTCTCGAACTGGTGGATACGGTATACGCCTCTCTCTTCCAGGCCATGAGCTCCTTTTTCTTTACGGAAGCATGGGGAATAGCTTGTCAGAGTTTTTGGCAGTTCTTCTTCTGGAACAATCTGATCTATAAATTTACCAATCATAGAATGTTCACTTGTTCCAATCAGGTAAAGATCTTCGCCTTCAATCTTATACATCATTGCATCCATCTCAGCAAAACTCATAACACCTGTTACAACATTGCTTCTGATCATGAAAGGCGGTACACAGTAAGTAAATCCACGATTGATCATAAAATCACGTGCATATGTGATAACTGCAGAATGAAGTCTTGCAATATCGCCCATCAGATAATAGAATCCGTTTCCTGCAACACGTCTTGCACTGTCCAGATCGATTCCGTCAAAACTTTCCATGATATCTGTATGATATGGAACTTCAAAATCCGGAACTACCGGCTCACCAAATCTCTCAATTTCAACGTTTTCACTGTCATCTTTACCAATCGGTACAGATGGATCAATGATATTCGGAATAACCATCATGTTTTTAAGAAGTTCTTCTTCTACTTCTTTTTCTCTTGCAGAAAGCTCATCAATGCGAGCACCGGAAGCAGCAACCTGTTTTTTAACTTCTTCTGCTTCTTCACGTTTTCCCTGTCCCATCAGTGCACCAATCTGTTTAGAGATTTTATTTCTTTCTGCTCTGAGAGCTTCTACTTCCTGTTTGATCTCTCTGTTTTCTTTATCCAGTTCGATGACTTTATCAACCAGTTCCAGTTTATTGTCCTGGAATTTATTTCTGATATTCTGTTTTACGATTTCTGGATTCTCTCTCACAAATTTAATGTCTAACATGTTTTCTCCTCCTGACAGTTTTTTCTGTCTTTCTTATTTTTTATAACTATTCACTGCAGATATATCTCACAGGTCTTTATACATAGTTATTACTTTTCTAATCTCTTCTCTTCTTCGCTCATATCAATCAGTTCAAAGTTTACTGCTTTTCGAAGTGCTTCTACTTCTTCCTGACTGAGCATTACGTAAGATTCACCTTTTACAATTTCCTTCAGATACAGGAAACAGTTATCACTGCTGTGTACCGCATTTAAAATAATACCAGAATTATCTTTATCCAGCAATGCAAGAGCAAAACTAAGTTTACCACCTACATCATCGAATGCATCATATTTTTCCACACCATATTTACTGAATATTACTTTAAAATGTTGTTCCAGTGTTTTGATCGCATGCTCATGATCTTCCTTTGCCTCATAGAGTCTGTCAATCTGTGCAAACTTACGAACAAAGGTTTTTTCCAAAGATTGTGCATCGTTTCCCTTCATGAACATCTTATACTTACGTTCCAGACGCGTCAGCCGCATACCATTGCTGATCATAACTCCGACTAATATCACGACGATAACAAGTAAAATAATAATGATGATTCCAGGATCGATACCTATACTATCAAAAATTGTACTCATATCATACCCCTTTTAACCAATTGATTCAAACAAATCTATAATTCTGTCCAAATCATCTCTGGAATAATATTCTATTTCAATTTTTCCTTTATTATTTTTCTTTCTGTGAATAAATACGCGTGTTCCGGTAATACCTTTCATCTTTTCCTCAAGGCTCTCATAAATTGCATCCTCTGTTGGATTTGAAACAACCGGCTTCTTCTTTGTTGGTGTCAGGATGCTCTTTACCAGTTTTTCCGTTTCACGAACGCTAAGCTTTTCATCAAAAACTTTCATTGCCGCATTGTACTGCTGTTCCGGATCGGAAATAGCAAGAATTGCTCTGGCATGTCCGGCAGATATCATTTCATCTACCATCATCTGTTGAACGCGGGAATCAAGTTTCAAAAGTCTCATAGAGTTTGTTACTGCTGTACGGCTCTTTGAAACACGTTCAGCTATTTCATCCTGTTTCAGATGGAATTCATCGATCAGTCGTTTATATGCCATCGCTTCTTCAACCGGATTTAAATCTTCTCTCTGTATATTTTCAATAAGAGAAATTTCTACGATCTCCTGCGTTGAAAATTCTTTGACAACTACCGGTACTTCTTTAAGTCCTGCCATCTTAGCAGCTCTCCAGCGTCTTTCTCCTGCAACAATTTCATAATAGTCCTTCTTATCGGACACAAGTAATGGCTGCAGGATTCCATACTGTTTAATGGACTCTGACAATTCCTGTAAAGCATCCTCGTCAAACTTCTTGCGAGGCTGTTCCCGATTTGGCTCGATCATTGAAATTTTCATCATTCTCTCACCATTACCGGTTTCCTGCTGACTGGATTTTTTAGTATCTACTGCAACCTTTTTTTCTTCTTTTACAGTTTTCACTGTCTTAGGTTTGCTCTGCACTGTTTTTTCCGGAAACAATGCGTCCAGACCTCTTCCAAGTCCTGACTTCTTTCCAGCCATCATTCACCCTCCCTGTTAATTACTTCTTCAGCAAGAAGGCGATATGCCTCTGCGCCTGCTGATCTTGTATCATACAATGTAATCGGCTGACCATAGCTTGGTGCCTCTGCCAGTCTTACATTTCTCGGAATAATTGTCTTATAAATATTCTGATTAAGATTGTCTTTAACATTCTCTACAACCTGCAGAGAAAGATTAGTTCTCGCATCATACATAGTAAAGACAACACCCTCCATGACAAGTTTCTTATTAAGGCGGTCTTTTACAAGTTCAATTGTATGTATTAACTGTGACAGACCCTCCAGTGCATAATACTCACACTGAATTGGCACCAGTACTGAATTTGCTGCTGTTAAAGCATTGATCGTAAGCATGTTCAGAGATGGCGGGCAATCCATAATGATATAATCATATTTTCTGCGAACCTTATCTATAATTTTCTTCATGATGTATTCTTTCTCATCTACACCAATCAACTCAATCTCTGCTCCAGATAAATTCACATTTGAAGGAATTAAGTCTACATTTTCAACGACGTCTTTCACAATCGTGTTTTTTGTTTCAGCTTCACCGAGAAGTAATTCATATAATGTATTCTCTACATTATTTTTATCTACTCCCAGTCCACTGGTAGTATTCCCCTGCGGATCAATATCTATCGCAAGTACTTTCTTCCCTTTTTCAGCAAGACAAGCAGAAAGATTAATTGCGGTGGTTGATTTACCAACGCCGCCCTTCTGGTTTGCTACTGCTATTATTCTTCCCAAGATTCATCCTCCCTTCGGGATATCAAACATCAAGACTATACATGT
>CAVBPN010000238.1:37496-50101 GCA_963597235.1 bacterium | reverse complement strand
GTATAGCATACTGTTGTTATTATAGCACTTTTAATAGTATTGTTCCACAAAATGTTTCACGTGAAACATTAAAAAAGGAGAAAGTTTTTGGTGGATTATTGTTGATATTTTACAAAAGGTAGACACTCCGGTATCGCTCACGTAGTAGAAAAAGAAGTAATCCTGCAACGACTTCATCGTTTGGGAGTTCTATGAGATAACATACGTAGACGAACTCTGGTATTACTCACGCAGTAGAAAAAGAAGTAATCCTACAACGGCTTCGTCGTTTGGAAATTCTATGAGATAACCTGTCTGCTAGAAGCATTCATAATGATTAGATGACTCCTATATTACTCACGCAATATCGAAAGAACTGTGCATGCAACGGCTTCGTTGTTCGTAAGTTCTTAGAGATAATCTGTCTGCTAGAAACATTCATAATAATCACAAACTCGCTTCGCTCAAACAGTGTGATTATTATGAATTACGCAGCCAGAACATCTCTAAGAACTTCCATGAACTCCTGCAGAGTGTTGCAGACACAGTTCTTTTATATTGCTGTTTATACAGGTTTCTAATTGGGGCACGGCGGCCGGAAAGATTATATTAAGCTCAAAATAGTGAGCCGTCACTGCTTAATCTTTCACGTGAAACATCGGATCCCAGATAATGATATTTGTTGTTTAAGGATGGGCGCAGAAAACATTATAGAATTCAAAAGAATCCCATATACTAGATAAGTCTAAAAACAGATTACAATATATTAGGCTGCGTGAAACGTCATCATTTTGCAGCAATAGTAAGTAATATATCAATTTACATTTTATGTGCAATAATATACTTTGATACGACCAACCATCCTAACTATATACTGTAAATCATGAGATTCTCAGCAGTTATAATAGCAAAACAGATATCCAGAACCTAGCTTAGATTCCGTTACGAGGACTGAGCTAGCTGGCGGCACCGAGAGCTCTGTCTGAGCGTAGCGAGTTTGCTCGAATGCCGCCTAATCAGTGCTTGGGACGAGTAGGAATCTATGCGTGTTCTGGGATCTGTTACTGCTATTTGGACTGCGTAATAGAAACATCATTAGCCGACTCCTGTATTACTCACGCAACATCAAAAGAACTGTGCATGCAACGGCTTCGTCGTTCGTAAGTTCTATGAGATAACCTGTCTGCTAGAAACATTCATAATAATCACAAACTCACTTCGCTCAAACAGTGTGATTATTATGAATTACGCAGCCAGAACATCTCTAAGAACTTCCATGAACTCCTGCAGAGTGTTGCAGATCACTTCTTTTCTACCGCTGATTATACCAGTATCTAGCTGAGATCACGGTGGCTTGAAGGATTTTATCAAAGTTAGAGTAATGAGCCGCCGCTGTCCAAAAAACTCCAAAATGTTTCACGTGAAACATTTCTGTTTTATAATTTCTTACTCCTATCAAGTACTTGTAGAAACATAGATCAATTAAGAAGTGCTAAGCAAAGTGCCTTTCTCTTTTCAAGTATTAACCTATAAATCTATGTTGTTCTTTACTTCTATAAAAAATCAATTAAATGCTGTAAATCGTGAGATTTTCAGCAGTCACAATAGCAGAACAGATATCCAGAACCTAGCTCAGATTTCGTTACGAGGACTGAGCTAGCTGGTGGCACCGAGAGCTCTGTCTGAGCGCAACGAGTTTGCTCGAATGCTGCCTAATCAGTGCTCAGGACGTCTAGGAATCTACGCGTGTTCTGGAATCTGTTACTGCTATTGGACTGCGTGAAAGAAGCATTTGCAGACACTCTGGTATTGTTCACGTAATAGAATCTTTATGCATGGATTCTTTAATATTATTCAATATTAACTGATTATTTTATATTTTTTAATTTGTTTTCTGTCTATTCACCTGTTAACAGAACCTGTAATTCGCACCGTCTTTACATCGCGCACATATGTCTTTTTATTCCCCCATTCCACTACCACTTATCCACATTTTTCTGTATACCATCATACATTCTGTTTTCTCAAATCCACTACCGCTCTCTTTTATACGCATTTCACCTTCTTTTTTATCCCGTAGTTCCTCTATAATATGCTCTCGCTATGCATAATCAATTCATAAATATACATCAAAATCACTAATTTTTATCTGTGCTTATAATAAAAAACCGCTACCTGAGTTCTGTCACGGAGTTGCAATTTATCCAGAATTGAACTCAAATAATTTCGAACCGTCCCCTCACTCAGGTATAATTCCGATGCAATTTCTTTATTGCTATATCCTTCCGCGACCAGCCGGATGATTTCTTTTTCCCTGTCATTGATTTCATAAGAAATTATAGTCAAATTCTTCCTTTTTTCGAATTAAGTCCGGTATTTTGGACACTATCTCCTGTCCAAATACCGTCTGTTCAGAGTAAACCGCATGCAAAGCCGGTAAAATATTTGCATAATCCTGCTTCAACAAATACCCTTTTGCGCCTAACCGCAAGGCTTTCACTATGTATTCATCGTCCAAAAATGTTGTAAGAAGAAGTATATTAGCTTCCGGATCAGTCTTTAAAATTTCTGCCGAAGCCTCTAAACCACTCATATTCTTCATTCGTATATCCATCAGCAGGACGTCAGGTCTGTACTCTTCAAATAATTTTACAGCTTCTCTTCCATCTGCACCTGTAGCAAGAACCTGCACATCTTTATTAACTTCCATAATTGTTTTCAAAGCCTCTGTAACCAGGTAATCATCGTCAACTATCACTATTTTCATACTTTAAGTCCCTCATTTTTCTGATATAAATACACTTATCATATTTTAAAGTCTTACATAAAGCCCATTTACGAAGCTTTTCTAATCGAAATAAATATGTGAAAGCCATTTTTGCCATCAATTCGTATGGTTCCTCCCAGTGCTTCAACACGTTCCTGCATGTTTTTCAACCCAATACCCGTTGAATTTCCGGTATAATCCGGACATCCTCTTCCATTGTCCTCAATACACAGCTGGTACATTGCAGGATGCTCTCGCATTATAATTTTTGTTTGTGTCGCACCACTGTATTTAGCAATGTTCGACAATGCTTCTTTTGTAATACTAATAAAACAATATTTTATATCTCTGGGTATTATTTCGGACATGTCATATTCTATTTCTACATTAGTTTTTTCAAAGTCCCGAATAATGTCCATCGCAGAATTCAGAGAATCATCTAAGCTTTCTAACAAACTGTCAAGATTCTGGTCTTTATTTACTGCCCTTGCAGCCCCTGTCAACAGAATCGTCCTGGACAACACATGCCCCACATTATCATGTATTTCTCTCGCAATTCGATTTCTTTCCCGAAGCGTCGCAGCATAAATTTCAGAATTCTGTTTTTCCATCAATGCCCTGTTTTTTCCGAAAGAAGAATCGTTCTTTCCTCTCCCGCATCCACAGTTCTTCTTAATTTTATATCCGTTTTATTGTACTTTTCCGTCTTCTTTTCCAAAATCAATGCTATCAGACATCCAAATACAAATTTTACCATTATTTCTGTCTGCATGTTTCCACAATTTCTTATTAAATATGCTCCGACTGCATTTACTATCAAACCAATCTGCCAGCCAATTTCTTTTATTAAAGTGTACACCAAAACCGGATAAAACAGTCCGGTTTCAGGCACCACAATCGCAGTCAGTCCAAACCCTGCACAAAGTGCGATTTTCACATACTTTCTTTGCATGAAATATATTCCACAAATCAGAATAACCGTCCAGAGAATTGCAAAAACAAGCGTTATATCCGGTTCTTTCCATGCAAGGATTACCAGGCTGTATATAAACAGCAGTCCCACATCCTGAAAATATTCCATATTTCTCCATTTCCGAGATTCTTATTCTTTTCCCTTACTACAACCATAACATCTAAAATTGATTTTATGTTTCATATAGATATTCATCTTTAACCCTCATATCGTATTTATAATATAACACATTCATGATTCCGCACAGTGATAAATGCCATATTCATAACAAACGCCAGGCAAAATATTACCTCTGAACAATGACAAATGTCATACCGTTTCTATGACATCCGGCACTTGGTATTTCACACAATTTACTTTATAGTATAATCATAACTGTTCAGTACCCTTACAGTCACGTATAGTCAAAACAATATTGGAGGAGTTATTATGATCCATATAGAAAATCTGGTAAAAAGATACGGTGATCTGGTCGCCCTGAATCATCTGAATCTGAATATCCATGAAGGAGAGATTTTTGGTCTGCTTGGTCCTAACGGATCCGGAAAAACCACCGCGATCAACTGCCTGCTCTCTCTTCTGAAATATGACAAAGGCACGATTGAAATCTTCGGACAGCCTATGACACCGGATAATTACGAAGCTAAAAAGCAGATTGGCATTGTCCTTCAGAATGTTGCTGTTTTTGACGAACTGACCGTTTATGAAAATATTGATTATTTCTGCGGATTGTACATATCCGATAAGAAAAAAAGGAAAGAACTGGTCGATGAAGCCATTCAGTTTGTAGGACTTGAGGACTACCGCAAAATGCATCCCCAAAAGCTTTCCGGCGGTCTTTTGCAGCGATTGAATATCGCCTGTGGAATTGCTCATAAGCCGCGTCTCATCATCCTCACCGTCGCAGTCGATCCACAAAGCTGAAACAAAATTCTTGAAGGTATTCAAAAGTTAAACAAGCAGGGATCCACGATCATTTACACTTCTCATTACATGGAAGAAGTCGAACAGATCTGTACACGTATTGCCATCATGGACCACGGACGGGTGATTGCATCCGGAACTACTGAAGAACTCAAGAAAATGATCAAAACAGGGGAGACCATTACTGTCGAAGCAATTCTTCTGGAAGAAAAGCATCTGCACGATATTCGTAATCTTCCTCACGTATTTGATATCCATTACGAAGATCAGATATTGACGCTTCGCTGTACCGGTGCTCAGCATAATCTGATTCGGCTCCTGAACTATCTTCAGAGTCAGGACATTACTTTCGGAAGAGTTTTTTCTGAACTTCCGACTTTGAATGATGTCTTTCTGGAGATTACAGGAAAACAGCTTCGCGATTAATACTTTTTTGACATTTTCATACACAATACCCTTAAAAGGTTTTGTATAATTATGCAAAAATATGTATAAAATCACAGAAAGGATTTTTTATGTTCCATTTAATAAAATATAATGTTCTGGTCAAATTCCGGAACTTTAACATGACCTTCTGGCCACTTGTTTTTCCTCTGATTCTCGGAACATTCTTCTTTTTCGCTTTTGGAAATCTGAATGACGCAGATTTCGAGACAGTTCAGGTGGCTATGGTACAGGAATCCGACAGTAATCCTCTGTTCAGCTTTTATATCGAGCAGGTAGAAAAAAGCGATTCCGATCTGTTAAATATTCAGGAAATGGATGAAGATGCAGCTCTTACCGCTTTAAAGAGTAAGGAAATCTCTGGTATCTATTATAATAAACCGACTCCATCTCTGACAGTCAATGCACATGGCATACCGGAAAGCATCCTTCAGTCCGTTCTGGAAAGTTACAACAACAGCCTGCACACCATACAAAGCATCCTGAAAGAACACCCTTCCGGAATCCTGAACGGACTTTCACAGATGACAGATACCCGGGATCTGGTGCAGGAACTTTCTCTGGGTGGAAAAACGATTGATGGTAATTCACAATTTTTCTACGCTCTAATCGCCATGGCATGCCTGTATGGAGCTTTTATTGGATTTGGCTCTGCAATCACGTTACAGGCAAATTTAACGGCTCTGGCGGCAAGGCGCTGTGTTACTCCTACCCACAAGCTCAAACTGATCCTGTCCGAGCAGATTGCTTCCTTCCTGATCGGCTATATTGATGTGATCGTTTTACTTCTTTATCTCCGAAATATCCTGAAACTGGATTTTCAGGGACAGATGGGAAAAATGCTTATAATCTCTCTATTTGGAAGTTTAATCGGAGTTTCTATGGGAATTTTTGTCGGCAGTCTCGGAAAAATGAGTGAAGGCATCAAAGTTTCCGTTATCCTTGCAATCTCCATGGTATGCAGTTTCCTATCCGGACTTATGAACAGTTCCATGAAAGATATCGTAGAAAAACATGCGCCGATCATCAACCGCATCAATCCTGCTGCACTGATCTCAGACGCGTTTTACTGCATATCGGCCTGGTTATGATCTATCTGGTGATTTTTTCTCTATTGCCATGGCGCTTCAGGCTGCTGCCGGTTTACTGGTATGAAAATGTTAACGAAACGCTTTCCAGATACCATGTTATTTCCGGTGATATCGCTGTCGATATCTGGAAATCCATAGGAATAGAAGTAATGTTTGCACTGGCATTTCTTGCCATGATCCTGGCAATTTCAAAATATAAACGCCAGAAATAAGAACGCTCACCAAAAACACATAAACGAATCTCTAAAGAAAAAAAGAACTCATATCCGTAATTATGCTGCCTCAAAACCATTTTCAGGAGGCTCTGTACTCGGACATGAGTTCTCTTTATTTGTTTATTTAAAAGAAAATTCCAACCTGCTCCAGAAACTGTTCCGGCACTTCCACATGTGGAAAATGCTTCGTTTCTTTAAGTGTTACAGCTTCAACAGACGGATTAACATTCTTATATGCCTCTACGATTGCTTCTCCGTTATTTTCAGCCTCACCTTCTACGATATAAAGGCTGTTGTCAATTTCTTTAAGTGCATGGGTAATATCAATATTCATATACTTGGAAGCTTTATTCGCATAGATATTCTTCGCATAACAGCCGCCCCTGTGTGCCGCTTCATAATAAGCATCCTGCAGGTCTCTGTCCGGATGGAACGGATCAAATGCATAATTCTCGATGAAATCGTTATTAACCGCGTCTCTTGATACGACCATATGATAGACCAGAGTTCCGAATACCGGAATCTCCAGGCATTTGCGAAGCAGTTTTTCTTTCTTTCCCGGCATCTGTTTCAGACTGGAAAGACTGACCGGATTCACCATCATGATCTTATTGAAAAGCTGTTTCTCATTATGGCATGCCATTACAACAAAAGATCCTGCATAGCCATTTACGATCACATCTGTCTTTTCTCCGATCACATTTTTAATGAAATCACAGATAGCCTGTACATAAACAAAATTTGTATAAGTCATTCCTGGTTTTTCAGAGCGTCCGCATCCCGGAAGATCGATATTATATACCGTATGTTCCAGAGCAAGATCATCCTCAATACGGCTCCATTCAAATCCGGATCCTCCCGGAAGCATATCATGAATCAGAAGAATCGGGCTGCCTTTACCCTTCTTGGTATAATAGATATCACCGAATCGCCAGTGATAATAATTTCTCACATCTGTATCCAGCATTTCCTTCAGACAGGCAGATGCTGCGATTACTTTATTTATAATATGAATAGTGGCAGTTGTTGTCGTAACCAGTGCTGCTATTGTCAGCAGACGTTTGCTGTGTTTCTTCATGTTCTACCTCCCTTTTTTCATCACCTGAGTAATTATTATTATACGATAAAAAAGGCATTTTTACAATCTATAACAAAGAATCTATAGCAGAGAAAGAAGTTTTTCGACGTCTTCCATTCTGGTTGCCCAGCTGGTTGCAAATCGAACTACCGTATGTGTATCGTCAGCTTTTTCCCAGAAGCTGAACTGTACCTCTTTTTTCAGTTCTTCCATAAAACTGTTCTCCAGAACTACGAATTGCTGATTCGTCGGAGAATCAATATAAAACTGATAACCTTTTTCTTTCAGGCCTTTTTTCAGAACTGCTGCCGTCTCGATAGCATTTCTGCCGACTTCCAGATAAAGATCATCTGTAAAAAGAGCATCAAACTGTACGCCCACAAGCCTGCCTTTTGCAAGCAATGCTCCATGCTGTTTAACCCTTGTAAGAAAATGCTTCGGCATACTGTTTCCGGTAAATACAACGGCTTCGCCGCACAAAGCTCCCGCCTTGGTTCCTCCAATATAAAATGCATCACAGAGCTTTGCAATATCCTGCAGTGTTACATCAGTCTCTTTACTGACAAGCCCGTAGATCAGTCTGGCTCCATCCATAAAGAGTGGAAGTTTATATTCTCTGCAGACTGCTGAAATTTCTGTCAGCTCTTCCTTTGTATACAGAGTTCCGTATTCTGTCGGATGAGAAATATAGACCATTCCCGGAAATACCATATGTTCATGATTCTCATCTCCGTAAAATGTCTCAACCAGATTCTTAAGATCTGCCGCATTGATTTTTCCATTCTTTTCCGGAAGTGTCAGGACTTTATGTCCGGTAAATTCAATCGCACCGGCTTCATGTGTACTGACATGCCCCGTCTGAGCCGCTACAACGCCTTCATACGGCTGTAACATCGTATCAATGACAATCTGATTGGTCTGTGTGCCACCTGTCAGTAAAAAGACTTCTGCGTCCTCACAGCCACATGCCTTCTTAATCTTCTCTTTTGCTTCTTCGCAGTAATGGTCGGTTCCATAGCCCGGAAGCTGTTCCATATTTGTATCGATCAGGTGCTGGAGTACTTTTTCATGTGCACCCTCGGAATAATCATTTACAAAATATAACATCTCTGATTCCTCGCTTATCATAAAATCAGCTTTATTTTATCAAAAAAATACCCCACGGGCAACTCGCGGGGTATTCTGTATAAATTCAATTTTCTTCTGTAGTTTCCGATTCGGTATCTGTCTCAGCTGTATCCGGATTTACTACTTTCTGATAAGCTTCATCCAGATCTTTTACATTCATCTTATTTACAAGATAAACTTTGTCTTCCACTACTGCTGCATAGAAGTTTGTATCATATTCATAATACTTCACAGTAGTTTCGGTTCCGTTTGTATCTTTAAAGATAAAGGTATATGCCGGATCACCTTCCGGAGTATATTCCTCTGTGAGGCGTTCCTGTGCAGTCATGTTGATAAGTTTATTGTAGAAGGTCGTGAATGTTGATTCATCAAGGTCGTCACCATCTAACTTGTAAGTTGTTGTAGTAGTCTCTTCCGCATCATCAGAAGAATCTGCATCTGTGGAGCTTTCCTCAGATGTTTCCGTACTGTTTTCATCTGTAGTATCAGCATCTGTGCTGTCTGTATCGTCCGCAGTATCTTCATCCTCTGATTTTACGGTTTCTGTTACAACATTTATCGTATGATCTCCGTCCGCTGTCTGAACTTCCAGAGAATCCAGATCATTCACAGAAACATAGCTTACTGTCAGACTGTAGAAATCAGACATTGTACTGTCGAGGATATCTGTCAGGGAATCTTTCGTGATCGTGTAAACTTCTTTACTGTCATTTACTTTGACATAACGATCATCACCTGTCTCGTCTCCCACATAGATCGTAAGAGTCTTCTCCACGGTCTGTGTTTCCTGCTCATCCTCGGAAGAATCTTCATCTGATGCATCGGCATCTTCTGTCGTATCTGCATCTGTTTCATCAGTGCTCTCACTGTCTGCATCGGTACTTTCCTCAGAAGTCTCTGTTGTGCTTTCTTCTGTATCAGTTGTGTCGGCATCTGTAGAATCTTCTGAATCCTCATCACTCTCCACAGCTTCTTCCTCTGTATACTTCACAGTAACCACTGCATATGGATCATCGAATCCATATTTGGAATCATCAGTGCAGTTATAATCTACAAATTTATCATATGCCAGAGAACCGATCGCAGAAGTTACATTTCCTGCGGCTGTCGTATCCGCTTTCTCTGAGGTCTTGCCATCAGATACAATCCAGAACAGGTTCTCTGCATCCTGTGTGAGTTCATATCCGTCTTCTTTGTCCACCTTCACATCTGTGATTGTAGCAGAAGTAACTGATGGGAACGTACCGCTCTCTGCGAAATCATATAAAGTTCCCATAAATGGCTCTATGGATGTACTGGATACCAGATAAACGTTTTTGTCATCATCAGACTTCTTCACATAGTACTGATTGTTGGAAGACTCCATGCCGACTTCAAGAGTTGTGTCTCCATCTTCGGTTGTCAGTGTGATCGTATTCTGCGGAGAGTCCAGATCATACTGGCTCAGATCCTCTACATCAGAAATTTCCTGATCGGCAGTCAGGGAAGCAACTCCCTTGACTGCACTGTCAACTGTATCCTGATTTACAGGAAAATCAGCATCTGATTTTTCCGTCCATGTATCATCTTCTTTATCAAATTCTACGTTATCCTGATCAGCGGTAAAGGAAACGGCAGTTATATCATCAGCTTCCAGACTGACCAGCTCTACGCTTGTATCATCCTCTTCTGCCTCTTTTGCTTCCTGTGAAGATATATAATGATTTACACCAACATAAGCACCGGATACTACACCAAGTACTACCACAGCAGAAACCAGTTTGACTGTTTTTTTCTTCATTATGCCTTTCTCCTTTTCAGCCATACCATGAATCCAATTACAAGGAAGACGATCGGAATAATACCCATTACCATGATCTTCCAGAAGCTTACATCGTAAGCAGTCAGTGTCAGATAAGAAACCTGAAGACTCTTGGATGGAACAGAAATTGTAGAAGTTTCATCAGAACTGCACATCCAGTTAAGAGAACTCATTATCATCTGCTCATTTCCGCCGGATACCATCTGATTGATCTGGCTTTCCATCAGATTAGATGTAGAATAATAAACAATCTGGGTCTCTTTGTCATCATCCAGAGTCTCTGTGATACTTACGCCAAGATCAAATGGTCCTTCAATATCATCATCTGTCTTCTCGATTGTTCCGCTGTTCACATCCACTTTTGAGTAAGCGCTGTCAGAGGTTGTAAGAAGACTGCTGATCGTAACGGTATCTCTGACACTGTCGGTCTGTTTTATTCCCTGTGCATAAGGCATCAGGACATAATAACCCTTTGATGCAAAATCAGATATGGCATCTGTACTGTTTACTGTTGGCACCAGATAATACGGCATCTGTGCATAATGCTGTGAATCGCCTTCGATCACAATACCTTCTGTTCTTTCCACACCGTAATTTTCGAGGACCGCATCAAAATTGTCCATAGACTCTTCTGTATAATCAGAGAAGATCATCGCTTTTCCGCCATTCTCCAGATATTCAATGATCGCATCTTTTTCTGATTCAGAAATATCTGTTGTCGGTGCATTGATCAGCAGGCAGGCTGCATCATCCGGAACACTCTCTTCTGTGATCAGATTCAGAGATTTAATGTCGATATTTGCTTTCTCGATATCATCCTGAATGGTAGAATCCAGTTCTTTCTCGCCATGTCCGTCCAGTGTATAAAGTACCGGAAGATCTTCAGATGTTACATAAGAGATTGCACTGTCGATCTGACCTTCTCCGTCAAATGCCGACGTAGTATAGCTGTAAGTATTATAATCCATTGATGATTCGTAAATACTGTCATAGCTTACAACTTTGCTTCTGTCTCCGCATACAACGATCAGACTGTTGGAAGAAACTTCATCACTGGTATACTCAGATGTAAATTTCGGGTTTACAACAGGGTCTTTCTGCTCTACTGTGATATGATCAGATTCTTCGTCATATTTTTCCAGAAGCTTCTCGATCGTCTCATCTTCAGAACCGCTCTGTACAACCTGATAGATCGTTACATCTTTGTCCAGATCTTTCAGGAATTTCCTGGTATCATCACTGATGCTGTAAAGTTTCTGGTCGCTTACATCCACTTCAGTATATTTTGACGGAAGGGAACCAACGATCATATTGATCACAAGAACAATCACAATAAAAACAGCACTTATCACAACACTGTATGAACCGTTCTTGAGATATTTTTTATTCATGGAATCCTTGATTTTCTGTTTTAATGGCTTCTTATCTTTTTTTGAATTCTTTCCTGCAGAATTCTCTGTCGGATTCTCATTATTTTCTGCTTTTTTTGCTTTCAGTTTTTCCGTAAATTTCATTGTCTCCCACCTCCTTAATTCCAGCGTCTCTTGGTAATTGACTGTACGGTCAGGAACAGGCAGACTACAACCACAGACACAAAATATAAAATTCCTTTGATATCAAAAATTGAATTTGCAAAGTTATCAAAATGGCTGCTCAGGTTGAATATATCCAGCACTTTCTGGATTCCGCCTGAGAAGAAACTGGAATTCACAACATAAATGATTGCCAGTACAATCTCACCAGCCACACAGATAACTGCCGAAATCAAAAAGTTTTTGATCATCGTATAGATCACGATCGCTGCTGCCAGGATCAGAAGTCCAAAAGTAATACATGTAGCAAGTGATCCCTCTGAGAAGAAAGAGGAAATTCCGTTCATCATATAAAAAGCGAACAGAATAACAAATGTCAGTACTGCTGCAATGACCTGACTTTCTGTCAGAGATGAGATAAATACACCAATCGCAAGGTTTGCGCATCCAAGAAGGAAAAATCCCAGAACTGCAGTATAGGCGGTTCCAAGAGATACGGTTCCGAATTTGGTCATGAGCAATGGATACAGGCACATGATCAGCATCGGAATTGCAAAAATCGTAACCAGTGCAAAATATTTTCCAAGAACGATCTTTTCAACAGATACCGGTGCTGTCAGAAGCAGCTGGTCTGTTTTCTGTTTTCGTTCTTCTGCGAGAACTCTCATAGTAA
>CAVBPN010000238.1:0-37486 GCA_963597235.1 bacterium | reverse complement strand
TGCAAGAACTCTCATGGTAAGAATCGGTACACTGATCAGAAATACAAAGGTCAGTGCACTTAAAGTGTACTCAAAACGCGGGTATGACGCACTGAGCTGATATGCCGAAAAATAAATACCTGTCAGAAGCAGGATAAAAAATATGAATAAATAGCCGATCATGGAAGTAAGATAACTTCTCAGCTCTCTTTTATATACTGCGATCATTTATCTTCCCCCTCCTTTTTGTCTGTTTCCTGTGCCTTCAGAAATTCTTCTGCTTCACTGGCACTGCTGATCTCCGGTTTCTTTTCTTCCTTCTTTTCAGAATTTTTCTTCTTATCATCTTCGGTCAGTTCAAGGAAGATTTCCTCCAGAGATACTTTCTTAGACTGCATTTCCAGAATTGGACAATGTGCATCTGCCATCTTAAAGAATACCTCTTCGCGGACATCTGTATTTTCTTTGGTTGAGAGTGTCACATTCCATGCATGCTCTTCCTTCGCAGACGCTACAGTGATATCTTTAACACCATCAATCTGTCCAAGAGCAGTACGAATATGATCTTTCTCACCTTTTACAAGCAGATTCAATGTATTGGAACCTTCTGCAAGTTTACCAAGATTTTCCGGTGTATCACTGGCAACCAGCTTTCCGTGAGAAATGATCAGTACGTAATCGCAGACTGCACTGACTTCCGACAGAATATGTGAACTCAGAATAACCGTATGCTTTTTCTTAAGGCTCTTGATAAGGTCACGGATCTCAATGATCTGTTTCGGATCCAGGCCTACTGTCGGCTCATCCAGAATGATAACTTCCGGATATCCAAGAATTGCCTGTGCCAGACCGACTCTCTGTCTGTAACCTTTGGACAGGTTCTTTATCAGACGGTTTTTCATGTCCGTGATCTTTACCATATCCATGACTTCTTCTACCATGGATTTCTTTTTATCTTTTGGAATTTTTTTGAGATCAGCAACGAAATTCATATATTCGCCTACTGTCATATCGAAATAAAGAGGCGGCATTTCCGGCAGATAGCCAATGCATTTTTTTGCCTGCTCCGGTTCATCCAGTATATCATGACCATCGATAGTTACCGTTCCCTCCGTAGATGCTATATAACCGGTAATCATGTTCATGGTTGTAGATTTACCAGCTCCGTTTGGCCCCAGAAAGCCGTAGATTTTGCCTTTCTCAATCTTAAAAGAAAGGTGGTCAACTGCTGTGTGATCCCCATAGCGTTTGACCAGATTGTTTACTTCAATCACAAGTCTCTCCTCCTTTTTTTCTTTAACCAGAATTTTCTGTTATACAAAACAGAAGATGCCTCCAGGTGAAACAGAGATAGGGGGTACCCGGAAGCATCTTCCATTTATGAGCCGGACTTTACGTCCGCTCTGGAAATATTTTATGAAGAAGTTGTGATAAAAATTGGATAAATCTGTGATGATTTTGTGAAAATAAAACGTATTTTTGAAATAGTTTTTCTAAAAGCAGTTTACTTCTATGAAAGAGGCTCTTTCAATGGTGTTCCTGCCTTACGCGGATAGCGTCCCGGTGTTGGTTTCATTTTCTCAATTACAACAAGAGAACGCTGGATTTCCGAATCCGGAAGGTTAAAGTAAACCACATCCTGAATCTTACCACCAAGGATCTTAACTGCTTTTTCCGCCTGCTTAAGTTCTTCCTGAACTGTACCGGACTTATAAGAAATAAAATGTCCGCCGACTTTTACATAAGGAAGACAATATTCAGACAGAGTTGCCAGATTGGAAACTGCACGGGATACGCACAGGTCATACTGTTCACGGTACGCTTTATTCTTTGCAAATTCCTCGGCTCTGCCATGAATTGCCGTGATATTTTCCAGTTTCAGAAGATTAAAAGTCTCTTCAAGGAAATTGACTCTCTTTTTTAAAGAATCAAGAAGGCAGGCTTCCAGATGCGGAAATGCAATCTTAATCGGCACTCCCGGGAATCCGGCTCCTGTTCCGATATCCATGATTTTGTCGACTTTTGTCATATCCACAGCCTTCACACAGGCAAGGCTGTCCAGGAAATGCTTTACCAGCACTTCCTGAAATTCTGTGATTCCGGTCAGGTTCATAACCTTATTTTTTTCTACCAGATATTCATAAAAAGCAATAAACTGCTGTTTCTGTCCTTCATCCAGAGCAATACCAAGCTCTTCGCAGCCCTGCTCCAGTACTTTCAGATCATAAGACAATATTCTTTCCTCCACTTTTCAGGATTTTTCTCAGGAATTTCTTCTGTACTGTTCCAGATATACCAGTAATACAGAAATGTCTGCCGGTGATACACCGGAAATACGGGATGCCTGTCCGATAGAGATCGGACGGTACTCTTCCAGTTTCTGTCTCGCCTCAATGCGAAGACTGCCGACTTTTTCGTAATCCAGATCTTCCGGTATCTTTTTGGCTTCCAGTTTCTTAAACTGTTCTACCTGTTTCAACTGTCGTTTAATATAACCTTCATATTTCAGGTTGATCTCTACCTGCTGCTTCACATCCCACGGAAGTTCCGGACGTTCTTTATCAATCGGTGCCAGATCTTCATAATTCAGTTCCGGTCTGCGGATCAGCTCTGCGATCGTTGTTCCGGACTTTAATAAAGTACTTCCTTTAGATGCCAGTAAATCCTGAACTTCTTTTGAGCCGCCAACCGTTGTATGTTCTGTACGCTCGATTTCTTTCTGAATGGCTTCCTCTTTTCTGAGAAGTGCCTGGTAAGTTTCCTCATCGATCAGACCAACCTGATAACCTTTCTTTCTAAGCCGAAGGTCTGCGTTATCCTGTCTCAGAAGAAGACGATATTCTGCACGGCTGGTCATCATTCGATATGGTTCATGGTTTTCTTTAGTAACAAGGTCATCAATCAATACGCCAATGTATGCTTCAGAGCGGTCCAGAACCAGCTGTTCCTGTCCTTTGACTTCCATTGCAGCATTGATTCCGGCAATCAGTCCCTGTGCTGCTGCTTCTTCGTATCCGGAACTTCCATTAAACTGTCCGCCACTGAACAGGCCTTTGATCTTTTTAAACTCCAGTGTCGGATAAAGCTGTCTTGGATTGATGCAGTCATATTCAATTGCATATGCATTTTTAACGATTTTTGCATGCTCCAGTCCCGGAACGGTATGGTACATTGCGTCCTGTACATCCTCCGGAAGAGAACTGGACATTCCACCGATATACATCTCATTTGTATAAAGTCCTTCCGGCTCGATAAATACCTGATGACGGTTTTTATCAGCAAAACGGACAACTTTATCCTCAATAGACGGACAGTATCTCGGGCCGGTACCCTCGATCATTCCGGAATACAGTGGAGAACGATCCAGGTTGTTGCGGATGATCTCATGTGTTTTTTCATTTGTATAAGTCAGCCAGCAGGATTTCTGCGAAATCTGTACAGACTCCGGATCTGTGGAAAATGAGAACGGAACAACTCTCTCATCACCAAACTGTTCTTCCATCTTTGAATAATCAATCGTATTTCCGGCAATTCGAGCCGGTGTTCCGGTCTTAAATCGGAACATTTCAATTCCAAATTCTTTTAAAGAATCCGTCAGGTAATTTGCTGCCTGCAGTCCGTTCGGGCCGGTATAGTTGCTGACATCACCATAGATGCATCTTGCTTTCAGATAAGTACCTGTGCAGAGCACGACTGCCTGACAGTGGTAAACTGCTCCAGAATAAAGCTGTACTCCTTTGATCTTACCATCTTCAACCAGAAGTTTTGTGACCTCGCCCTGTTTAATGGTCAGATTTTCCTGATTTTCCAGCGTCTTTCTCATCTCCGTGCTGTAAGCCTGTTTATCAGCCTGTGCCCTCAGTGAATGAACCGCCGGACCTTTTGATTTATTCAACATCTTTGACTGAATAAATGTCTTATCAATATTTTTACCCATTTCTCCGCCAAGTGCATCCAGTTCCTTAACCAGATGTCCTTTTGAGCTGCCGCCGACATTCGGGTTACACGGCATCAGTGCAATGCTGTCTACACTTACCGTAAACATAACGGTATCCAGCCCCAGACGTGCACCGGCGAGTGCAGCTTCACAGCCCGCATGACCAGCACCTACAACAACAATATCACAGGTTTTTTCCAGTGTTTTGTTCTCCATTATTTATCTTCCCTTCTTACTCTATCTACGCATTATGATACTTACGGATTGTTACGTGCCATGCACTTTCACAATCCTGTCCTCTATTCGCATATCGCGGGATTACCATCCCACTTTTATGCTCATATCGGGGCGGGGTCCAGGTTCTTTCATCCATTTATGAGCAAGCTCATATGGATTCAGACCTTTTCCCCCTGGTATCACGTTACTTTCCAACACAGAATTTACTGAAAATCTCATTTACAAGGTCTTCTCCAACAGACTCGCCCACAATTCGCCCAAGACTTTCGTAAGCATTCATCAGATCGATTGAGAAAAAGTCCTCCGGCATTCCCATCTCAATACTTCCCAATACAAGCTTCAGGCTCTCTTTTGCTTCCTCAAGAGCTGCCTTATGGCGGGCATTTGTAATATAAACTTCATCATTAAATGAAAGTTCTCCGTTAAAGAACATTCTCTTGATCTCGTCTTCCAGCTGACTGATTCCGGTCTCCTCTACTACGGAAATCGGAATAACCGGGCTTCCTGTTCTAAATTTCAGATCTTCGATATCAACTGCCGGTGTAAGGTCTGTCTTATTATAGATTACAATGCTCTTTCGTCCGGAAAGAAGTTCCATAATCTCATGGTCATTCTCATCCAACGGAAGAGAGGAATCCACTACATAAAGAATCAGGTCCGCATCTTCTGCCATCTGCTTTGCCTTACCGACACCAATCTTTTCCACGACATCTTCTGTCTCACGGATTCCGGCCGTATCAATCACGCGAAGCGTGATTCCGTTCAGAGAAATATATTCTTCAAGAATATCTCTCGTTGTTCCGGCGATTTCCGTAACGATCGCACGGTCCTCACCCACCAGAAAATTCAAAAGTGATGATTTTCCGGCATTCGGTTTTCCGAGGATTACGGTTTTGATTCCTTCCTGAATCATTCTTCCGTCGTCGGCAGTTTTCAACAGCTCACCGATATTTTTACTCTCTTTTTCCACAATTCCCTGCAGTTCCTGTGGATAGCCTGTGAGGTCAAAATGCTCCGGATCATCCAGTGCTGTCTCGATATATGCAATCTGATGAAGCAGTCTTGCACGGATTTCTTTAACAGCTCTCTGCACAGAACCTTTTAACTGTTCCACAGAACTCTTGAGTGCCATCGAGTTCTTCGCCTGAATGACATCCATAACTGCCTCTGCCTGTGACAGATCCAGTCTTCCGTTCAGAAATGCTCTCTTTGTAAATTCTCCCGGTTCTGCGATCACTGCACCATTTTTAAGAACAGTTTCCAGAACACGCTTCATGGCATATACTCCGCCATGACAATCTATTTCTACGGTGTCCTCACCCGTATATGTGTGAGGTCCTCTCATGATCATAACCAGTACTTCATCTACAACTTCTTCTCCATCATAGATAAATCCATAATGAATGGTATGGCTCTGTACTTCGCGGATATCTTTTTTTCCATTCCTGGAACGATAGATCTTCGCGATCACATCCATGGCTTCTTCGCCACTGATGCGGACAATGCCGATACCAGAAGCACTCATTGCTGTAGAGATTGCTGCAATTGTTTTCTCCATATTGCCTCCATGATGCAAATAATTTTATATCTATTTAAAAAGGATGTTACTCTACGAAAACGTACACGTCAAGACGTGTTATTCACGCTTTCACCTAGAATAACATCCTTTTAATTAAGTTACTGTAATTTTATTAGTATCTTTTTAATTTAACGACTACATGACGGTAAGGTTCTTCGCCCTCACTGACTGTCTCAACAAATTTATTTCCCTGCAGTGCAGAATGGATGATTCTTCTTTCATAAGGATTCATCGGCTCAAGTACAACAGGTTTTCTGGTCTTTTTCACCTTGTAGGCAATGCCTCTTGCCAGGTTTTCCAGAGTTTCTTTACGACGTCTTCTGTAATCCTCTGTATCCAGTTTCACGCGGATATAATCGGATTTACCTTTATTTACAACAAGGCTTGTCAGATACTGAAGAGAATCCAGTGTCTGTCCTCTCTTACCGATGAGGATTCCCATATCTTCACCTTCAAAATCAACTTCCAGACAACCGTCTGTTGTGTTGTATTTAGAAGTAATCTGAACTTCCCCAAGCTCCATGGAACCAAATACATCACGAAGGAACACAAGTGCTCTTTCCTCAACATCTTTGATTTCTTCCGGATCTGTAATGATTTCGATTGGTTTTGATGCCTTTACCGGTTTTTCCTTCGTCGGTCTTTCTTTCTGTTCTCTTACCGGTTTCTCTTTAGCCGGTTTTTCTTTGAACTGTTTTTCTTTTGCAGGTCTCGGCTGTTTTTCTTCTTTTGATGTTTTTGCGGTTTCTGTCTTAGTTTCCGGTTTCACATCATTCTGTCTGGAAACGGATTTCGGTGCAGATTTCTTTGTTTCTTTTACGCTATCTTCTTTAAAAGCATCAAGTTTAACAGAATCAACGATCTTTTCAATCTCGTTTTCTTCAGAATGATCTTCTACTTTACGAGCTTTGATAATTGCCGGTTTACTTCCGATTCCAAAAAATCCGGAACTTCCTTCGCTGATTACCTGAATATCAAGCTGATCACTGGATACGCCCAGTTCAATACATGCCTTAGTGATTGCTTCACTCTTTGTTTTGGCTGAAAACTGCATATATTCACTCATGATAAAACCCGACCTTCCTTTCCTGTTTCTTTTTATTTCTTCTTATTACGTTCTTCAAAATCTCTTACAAGATTTGCCTTTGATGTAATGCTACCGGCTTTTGCATGAGATGCATTCTTATAAGCATCTTCTACTTTCTTTGCACGGCTTGCTTCGTCTGTACCACTCATACCTTTTTCAACCTTGTTGATATTTCTGGCACTCTGATGAGCCTGATTTGTGATCTTCTGAGGCGGAAGTCCCTGTTTTGCTCTCTTGGCTTCCATTTTTTTCATGTTTTCATTTACAAGATCATCAATATCCATCTTGTTCAGGTGACGGTTTATGAGGAGCTGCTGGATACATCTTACCACTGCACTCGCGATCCAGTAAATACCAAGACCTACTGGGAATGTAAAGCAGAAAAATGCGGACATAAGAGGCATTACTGTATTCATGGTCTTCATAGAGCTTGCCATAGCATTATTGTCATCATTTCCGTTCTGTGCAGCTGCCTGCGGCATAAGCTTCAGATTCAGCATCTGTGTGGCCCATGAAAGAATCGGGATCGCTATAGCTGCTATGATCAGGATCAAAGAGCCGGTTTTAATGTAACTCAGTGGCTGATCTGCAATATTCAGTACACCAAATGTCTGCATTTTCTGGATTTCAGAAGCAGTTTTGCTGATCTGATCTGAAAATCCGGAAAACTGACTGATCTCCTGTAAGGATTTCCACTGAGATGGTGACAAAGCATACAGGAAATCAACGATAGAATCTGCATTATCTGTAACCTGTTTTACTCGTGTCATCTTATTGTCTGAGATAAAGTTGTTGATGATATCTGTTGATCCGTCAACAGCAAGAATCTGAGTACATACATTATTAAATACATTATAAACACTGCCAACATATGCAGGAATATTCTGGATTACCTGATACAGTGCGTACAGGATCGGGAGCTGGATTGCAAGCTGTACGCAGCTTCCTGTCGCAGATACGCCATATTTATCATAAACTGCCTTCTGCTCTTCCTGCATCTTCATCATAGAATCCTGGTCTTTTTTACCCTGATATTTCTTCTGGATCTTCTGAAGCTCTGGCTGCATGATCGCACTCAGCTTGGAAAATTTCTGCTGTTTGATTTGCAGTGGAGTCATACAAAGATATATCAGAATACTGAAAATAATAATACACAGACCAAGGTTCTGGATTCCGAACATGTCCAGTACTTTGTAGATACCATTCATGATCCAGCCCATTACGACTGCAATCTGACCAATGATCGGGGTACCACTCTTAGTAGCCAAAATCATACTTTCCAATTTTCTAGTTCCTCCTGGATAATCTTATGAAGTATTCTTCCTGAAACACTTCATTTACCTTTATGGTACGGGATCATATCCACCATGAGAAAAAGGATTACAGCGTAATATTCTCCATATTGCAAGTAATCCTCCCTTAAGCGCACCATATTTTTCGATTGCTTCCAAACCATATTGAGAACATGTGGGAATATAAGGACACTTCGTTCTCTTCATCGGTGATATATATTTTTGATAGAGTCGTATCATTTTAATAAGAAGTTTCTTCATCAAATCCTCCTGCAATCTCATGCTTCTGTGCCAGATTCATAAAGGCACTCTCAATCTCCTGATAACTTCTGTCTTTTGCAGAATTACGGGCGATTACCACAATATCAAGATTCTTATTGAATTTTTCTTCATTTAAACGATAACTTTCTCTGATCAACCTGGTGAGTCTGTGGCGAACCACACTATTCCCTACTTTTTTACTTACTGATATTCCCAGACGATTCTTCATGTGCTGATTAGGCAGCACGTACATCACCAGATACCGATTTGCTTTTGATGTTCCACGCTTGTAAACCTGTTGAAAATCTCTGTTTTTCTTTAAGGACTCTGAATATTTCATCGAATCCTCCTTTTTTCATTATAGAAGAAAAGACCACATCAACTGCGGTCTTATATCTTTAGGCTGATAACTGTTTTCTTCCTTTTAATCTTCTGGCAGCTAATACTTTACGGCCACCCTTTGTGCTCATACGAGCTCTGAATCCATGAACTTTAGCTCTGGATCTTTTCTTTGGCTGAAATGTCATTTTCATAGGTAAAGCACCTCCTTTATCTATTATAGCGTATTCGTAATATTTTCCTAGAACATCATTTCAATTATATTCATAATGCCCCTGTTCGTCAAGCCAAAAATATTAAAAATATCAAGAAATATCGGTATTTCAGGCAATTGTGGAGTAACCCACACATCTATGTGGAAAGTTATGGTTAACGTAAAGTTATCCACTTTTTGTGGATAACTTGTGGATAACTCAAGATTTTCCTGTGAATTTATCCCCAATTTTCGACTATTTTTTACACAATATCTTTAAAAAAGCCTTTATTTTACATGCTTCGTCGTGTGGATACACTTATACACAATCCCCATACCTGTTTTTCCACTATTTACGATGTTATGTAAACCCCTGGAAAATTATCCACCATTTTAGGGTTATACACATGTGGACAAAGTGGAAAACTATCCCCATAACATGTGAATTTTCCCCCTTTATACGCCCAAATAACCGTTGCTAATCCCGTGAATTTATTATAATATATAAAAGGATATTTATGTCTATTCAACAGTTACGACTTATACAATATACTTTCAAAGAAACCAGGAGATAGAAACATGGATAAAGTGATTGAAAATTGGGATAAAATTCTGCAGACCGTTAAAGCAGATTACGATGTAGGCGATGTTGCCTTCAATACCTGGCTGAAGCCGCTAAAAGTCTATGATGTCAAGGATAATGTGATTACGATTCTTGTTCCTTCAGAACAGGTTGTTTTAATAAACCTTCTTAATAAGAAGTATAAGCTTCTCCTTCAGGTTACGATCTGTGAAATAACCGGAATGGATGAATGCGAAGTCAAGTTCATATCTCCTGATGAGGCACCAAAAAAAGAAGTTTCTTCTTATGATAATGCAGCAGCAGATACCGGTCTGTCTGCTATTGACCGCCGCTGTGAAGAAGCTCACTTAAATCCCAAATATATTTTTGATACCTTTATCGTCGGTAACAATAATAAATTTGCTCAGGCTGCAGCACTTGCAGTTGCCGAATCTCCAGGGGATACATACAATCCACTGTTTATCTATGGAGGTGCCGGACTTGGCAAGACCCATCTGATGCATTCCATCGCTCATTACATCATTGAGCACGATGAAAACAGCAAAGTTTTGTATGTTACCAGTGAAGAATTCACGAATGAACTGATTGAAACTATTCGAAACGGAAATAATTCCGCAATGTCCAAGTTCCGTGAAAAATACAGAAACATCGATGTTCTTCTTGTCGATGATATTCAGTTTATTATAGGAAAGGAATCTACACAGGAAGAATTTTTCCATACCTTCAACAGTCTTCACAGTGCAAAAAAGCAGATCATCATTTCATCTGATAAACCGCCGAAAGACATGGAAATCCTGGAAGAACGCTTCCGTTCAAGATTCGAATGGGGCCTGATTGCAGATATCACACTGCCAGATTATGAGACCCGAATGGCAATTCTTCATAAGAAAGAAGAGCTGGAAGGCTATAATATCAGCGAAGAAGTCATTAAATATATCGCAACAAACATTAAATCCAATATCCGTGAGCTCGAAGGTGCTTTTAATAAAGTAATGGCAAGCTCGAAGCTCGAAAAGAAAGAAGTAACACTGGAACTTGCCGAACAGGCATTAAAAGACATCATTTCTCCGGATGAACAGAAAGTGATTACGCCAGATTACATCATTTCGGTAGTTGCAGAACACTATCATGTAACAGTTGCAGATCTTTGCGGTAATAAACGAAGTTCAAAAATTGTTATGCCACGACAGATTGCCATGTATCTGTGCCGCGATATTATCGATACTTCACTTAAGACGATCGGTAAGAACCTTGGAGACCGTGACCATACCACAGTTATGCACGGGATAGAGAAGATTGAGAACGAATTAAAGACAAATGACAACCTCAAAAACTCTATTGATACGTTAAGGAAAAAAATTAATCCACAGGGTTAAGTGACTTTTCCACACGTAATTTGAACTTTGAAAGTCGTTTATACACGAAGTTATACAGTAAAGAAATCCCCGTTTTTCAAGCTTTGAAAGACTTTTTCACATATTCACACCCCCCTAAGGCGGCTACGGCGGATTTCTTTATATATTTTTATTTATAAAGCCAATTCTGAAACAGGAAGGGAGTTATACACATCATGAAAATCATCTGTTCCAAAAATAATCTTTTAAAAAGCGTAAATATATCTTTGAAAGCTGTTCCATCTAAAACAACAATGCCAATTCTTGAATGTATTCTTATGGATGCAACAACAAATCAGATTAAATTTACTACCAACGATATGGAACTTGGTATTGAAACAATTGTTGATGGTCATATTGAAGAAAAGGGTATGGTTGCTCTTGATGCAAAGATCTTTTATGAAATTATCCGAAGACTTCCGGATAATGATGTAACGATCACTACAGACGGTAACTTTGTAGCTACAATTACCTGTGAAAAAGCAAAATTTACAATTCCGGGAAAAGCAGGAGAAGATTTTGCATATCTTCCGGTTATTGAAAAAGATGAATCCTTAACTCTTTCTCAGTTTACTTTGAAAGAAATGATTCGTCAGACAATCTTTTCTATTGCAGTGAATGAAAACAATCGACTGATGACAGGCGAATTGTTTGAAATTAAAGATAATTGTCTGAATATTGTATCTCTGGATGGTCACCGTATCTCTATTCGTTAGATGCCTCTTAAGAAAGAATATTCAGACCGTAAGATCGTTGTTCCTGGAAAAACATTAAGTGAGATCAGTAAGATCCTTTCCGGAGAAATTGATGATCAGGTAAGTATTTACTTCACAAAAAATCATATTCTTTTTGAATTTGACCAGACAATGGTAGTTTCCAGACTGATTGAAGGCGAATATTTCCGTATAGATCAGATGCTTTCCAGCGATTATGATACAAAAGTCTGTGTTAACAAAAAGGAATTTCTTGACTGTATCGACCGAGCTACACTGCTTGTAAGAGAAGGCGATAAGAAACCAATCGTAATTGAGATCAAAGATAACAGCATGGAACTGAAGATTGATTCTGCTATGGGATCAATGAATGAAGAAATTGATATTGAAAAAGCCGGTAAGGATATTTTGATCGGATTTAACCCGAAATTTCTGATCGATGCTTTGAAAGTTATCGATGATGAAACGATCAACATGTATCTGATGAATCCAAAGGCACCATGTTTTATCAGAGACGATGAAGAAAACTACACATACCTGATCCTGCCGGTAAATATAAGTCAGAATCAGAGCAGATAAGAGGTGAACGATTTGGAAATCAAAATCAGAGATGAATTTATAAAACTTGGTCAGGCTTTGAAACTTGCCGGAGTTGTGGAAGACGGAGTGGAAGCAAAGTATGCGATCCAGGATGGTCTTGTTAAGGTAAACGGTGAAGTTGATGAACGAAGAGGCCGTAAGGTTTATGAAGGTGATGTGATCACTTTTGAAGATCAGGAAATCAAAGTCATCAGATAATTATGTATATTGAATCTATAGAACTTAAGAATTTCAGAAATTATCAGGATCTGCAGTTGGATTTTGATAAGGGAACCAATATTTTTTACGGAGATAATGCGCAGGGGAAGACAAATATTCTGGAATCTGTGTATATCTGTGGGACAACAAAGTCTCATAAGGGAAGTAAAGATAAAGAAATCATTCGGTTTGGTGAGGATGAATCACATATTCGGATGATGGTTCGAAAAGATGAGCTTTCTTACAAAATTGATATGCATCTCCGTAAAAATAAGGCGAAAGGTGTGGCGATCAATGGATTGCCCATCAAAAAGGCCAGAGAATTATTCGGAATCGTAAATCTTGTATTTTTTTCACCGGAAGACCTGAATATTATTAAGAATGGACCTGGTGAAAGACGAAGATTTATGGATCTGGAATTATGCCAGCTTGACCAGATATATCTGACAGATCTGGCGGGATATAATCATATCGTGAATCAGAGAAACCGTCTTCTGAAGGATCTCTATCAGAATCCGTCTTTACGGGAAACACTGGAGATATGGGATATCCAGATGCTGCAGTATGGCAGAAAGATCATAGAAAAAAGACAGGATTTTGTCAGAGACCTGAACGAGGTGATTCAGGACATCCACCGGAATCTGACGGGTGGCGAAGAATATCTTGAGGTCATTTATGAACCGAGTACAGAGTCAGAATGCTTTGAGGAAACTTTGAAAAAGAACAGGGAACGTGATATAAGGATGAAAATGACGTCAGCCGGTCCGCACAGAGATGATCTGTGTTTTATGGTGAACGGGATCGATATCCGAAAATACGGTTCACAGGGACAGCAGAGGACCGCGGCATTATCTTTGAAACTTTCAGAAATATATCTGGTAAAAGAAAAAATCAAAGATACGCCGATCCTTCTTCTGGATGATGTACTTTCAGAGTTGGACAGCAACAGGCAGAAGTATCTTCTTGACAGCATTCATGATATACAGACGTTGATCACATGCACGGGACTGGATGATTTTGTCAGTCATCAGTTCCATATCAACAAAGTATTCAGAGTAGTAAGAGGAGCGGTTTTTAATCCTGTAAATTAAAGCATTTTTGTGGTTATCACATTTTGACAAGCATTATGGCATATGTTACACTGTTTTTAATATTGGAAAGTTGGTGAATACATTGGATAAAGAGGAATTTCGGATTAAGCTTGAAGAAATAAATCGCCTTGTAGAAAAGAAAAATTACAAGGATGCCATGGAAGTCGTAGACAGTATTGACTGGCGCCGTGTTAAGAATGTCCGTACTTTATGCGTTGTTGGTGAGATCTATGCAGCGAATAAGAGATATGAGGACAGTAAGGAGATTTTCCTTCTTGCTTATCACAGAGCTCCGATTGGCAAAAATATATTATATCGTTTAATTGAAGTATCCCTCAAGATGAAGGATATCAATGAAGCAGAAGAATTTTATGAGGAATTTCTGGAGGTGGCTCCAAACGACAGCACCAGATATATCCTTAAATATAAAATCTGTAAAGAAAAACAGGTTTCTCTGGATGAACAGATCAAGATTCTGGAGGAATATAAAGAAAAAGAATTTACAGAGCGCTGGTCTTATGAACTGGCGAAGCTGTATTATCAGAACGGAGATACTCAGAAATGTCTGGATCTCTGTAATGAAATGGTTCTCTGGTTCAGTGACGGAAAGTATGTTATGAAGGCACTGGATCTCAAGAACAGAATGGGAATGCTGACCGGCGAAGAAAAAGCAAAATATGACAGTCAGTTCATTCCGAAGCTTACACCTGTTGAAGAAGCTGAGTCTATTAATGCAGAGGAGAAATCAGAAGAAGCTCCTGCAGAAGTTCGGGAAGAGGAAGGTCCTGTGATCGAGAGTGTTAAAATCGATGAGAGAGACGTTAACGGTGCAGAAAGCCTTCAAGAAAGAATATCCAAAGGAATCAGAGATATCTTCAGCGGAAATAAGAAAAAAGAAAATGAAGAAGAATTCATGAAAGAAGAGGAAGAAGCTCCTGCAGAAGTTCAGGAAGAACTGATCAAGGATATTTCCTCTGATGAAACAGATGTGAATGTTCCGGATCTTGAACCGGAAGATGCGGTTATTCATCCGCCGAAGAATCCAGGTCAGTCTGTTTTCAGTAACATGGAAGAAATGATCGAACAGGTTACTGAAGAAGAAATTGAGAATGATCCGGAAGAAATAGTAGAAGAACCGGCAGTTGAAGAAACTGCAGAGACACTGGAATCTGAGGATCATCTGGAATCAGCAGCTGCTGTTGAACCGGAAGTGATTCCGGAAACAGAAGAGATTGTTGAAACTGAAAGCGAAGAAAATGTGCCTGAAGATACTGAAAAGCAGGAAGAACCGGCAGAAATGAAAATGCCGGAACTGGAAATTCCGGATTCCATGAAGAATATGAATCTGGATAATCCGGGAGGAATCGAGATTCCAAAGGCACCGGATATCTGTCTGCCGGGTGCAGAAGATGCATCTGCAGATGATTTTGAATTTAATCTGGAAGATACGATCCTTGCTGCTGCGACTGCGCAGGGAATTGAGATTCCGAAAGAACCGATTCCGGCGAAGAAACCGGTAGAAGAACCGGAACCTGTTCCGGAAGATGACGAAGAATATATGTCCGAAGAAGATCTTCAGAGTGCAGAAGACGAATTTATGAATGGTCCTGCCGGAAAGAAGGTTGACTTAGAGCCGGAATATGAAGAAAATGAGTTTGAAGAAGCAGATGAATTTGATTCTCTTCTGGAAGGTGATGACGAAGAGGAAGACTTCGGAGAAGAAGACGGTTATGAAGACGAGGATGATCTGCTGAAAGGTATGGATTTCCTCAGTGATGAGATGGATGGTACAGAGACAGTAGAAATCCCTGTAAAAGAAGTCAAAAAATCAAAACCGGCGAAGAAAGCTAAAAAATCAAAGAAACCACTTTCTGAGGAAGAAGAACTGGAACAGTTGATCGATTCCATGAAACCGCAGAAAAATGCAGAAGATATCATTCCGAGAGAAAAAGAACTGACCGAAGATGAAGAGAAACTCTTTACGTACTTTGCAAAAGTTCCGGGACTCAAAGAGCAGATCATCGATGCACTTTGCGATGTTCAGATGGGGGCAGCTGATAAAACATCCAAGACTGGTAACGTGATCGTTATGGGTGGCCGCGAGACAGGAAAGACACGTCTGATCTCCAGCCTGATTCCTGCAATCTGTAAAGAACTGAATCTGGATGCATCAAAAGTTGCTTATGTATTTGCGGATCAGATCAATGGTAAGAATATTGCCGAGATCGTAAGTAAGATGGCAGGAGGATTCCTTGTTATCGAAAATGCAAATCAGCTGACAAAGGAAACAGTTAATCAGCTGAATAAAGCAATGGAATTCCGTACAGACGGACTGATCGTTATCATCGAAGATGAGAAGATCGGTATGCGTAAACTGATCGCGAGATTCCCGAAATTTACATCCAAGTTTACATCAATGATCAATATTCCGGTATTTACCAATGATGAACTTGTAAATTTCGCAAAAGTATATACAAGAGAAAACGGATACACCATCGACCAGATGGGAATGCTTGCACTGTATAATCTGATTAGTACAAGCCAGAAAGAAGACCAGCCGATGAATGTAGGGGCAGTTAAGGAAATTGTTGACAATGCCATTGCAAAATCAAAAGGCGGACTTCGTAAGCTGATTGGTAAAAAGAAAGTAAATCCTGACGGATATATGGTTCTTTACGAGAAAGATTTCAGCTGAAAAATAAAAAAGAATGTGAATACGTAGCAGGAGGAATTTATGACCAGACCTTATCTTGGAAATCCAAAATATACCATTGAAGTTCTTCAAAAGTACGGATTTGTGTTCCAGAAAAGGTTTGGTCAGAATTTTCTGATCGATACCCGTGTTCTGGACAGAATCATTGAAGCATCTGAAATCACAAAAGATGACTTTGTACTGGAAATCGGACCGGGAATTGGAACTATGACGCAGTATCTGGCAGATTCTGCCAGAGAGGTGACGGCAGTAGAAATCGATGACGCACTGATTCCGATTCTTCAGGATACTTTGAAAGAATGGGATAATGTTTCTGTGATTCATGGTGATATTCTTAAAACGGATATCCGAAAGATTGCAGATGAGAAAAATCAGGGACGACCGATCAAAGTTGTTGCAAATCTGCCGTATTATATAACGACACCGATCATAATGGGACTGTTTGAAAGTCATGTTCCGGTAGACTCTATTACTGTAATGGTACAGAAAGAGGTTGCGGACAGAATGCAGACAGGACCCGGCTCGAAAGATTACGGAGCTTTATCTCTGGCAGTACAGTACTACGCAAAGCCGGAGATTGTAGCGAATGTTCCACCAAACTGTTTCATGCCTCGTCCGAAAGTGGGAAGTGCAGTTATTCGTCTGACCAGACATCAGAATCCACCAGTTCAGGCAAAGGATGAAAAGCTGATGTTCCGCATTATCCGTGCTTCTTTTAACCAGAGAAGAAAGACGCTGGCAAATGGATTAAAGAATTCTCAGGAACTGCAGTTTACGAAGGAACAGGTAGAGCAGGCAATCACAGAATGTGGACTTCCACTGAATATCAGAGGAGAGGCACTGACACTGGAACAGTTTGCAGCACTGTCTGATATCTTTGCAGATATGAGTAAATAAGAGATTCATGTAAAGAATAATATTTAAAATAACAACTATAAAAGGCATCCGGTGGCTGGTCGGATGCCTTTTACAGTAATATTTATTAAATTTAAAAGGAAGGAGAGTTGATCGCCTTATCGGCAACCAACATATGAAAAAGAAAATTTATAAAAATAATGTTGGCTGTATTATTTTTATGGTCTTAGTATATCCGGAAATTGTGATGGAATCATGTTGAAGTTATGAAAAAAAAGTGAACGATTGTCAAAAGTTCTATGAATTAAAGCAAATTTTACAGATTTTTCCCCGGAACGTGTTATAATGCCAATCGTATCGTTAAAGAAGTAATTGATTTATTCAGGAGGTAATTAAAATGATGAAAATAAACAAATTAAGTGCATTAATTCTTGCAGGGGCTCTTACCGTGACAACACCGGCTATGGTCTATGCTGACCAGAGTACAGATGATGCAGTAGATCAGGCAGTGGAAATGCTGGAACAGAGCGGAGTAGATGATCTGTTATCAGATCCGGACAAAGTTGTAGATCTGATCATTTCTGCACAGGAAACTCTTGGTACAGTAGATGTAACAGATGATCAGATAAGCAGTGCACTGGACGCAGCTGCAGACAGTCTTGGAATTACACTTTCTGATTCTGAGAAGAGCACACTGGTGAAGCTGTATAACAAATTCAAAAATATGGACCTGGATGAGGATGAACTGAGATCACAGGTAAATAAAGTTTATGACAAGCTGGAAAGCCTTGGCATCACAAAAGAAGATGTAAAGGGAATTCTTGGCAAACTGATTGATGTTGTAAAGGGAATTCTGAACTGAGAGCATTTTTTCAGAAAAGAATGAGTATTTATGCATGATGTATAAATTGAACAATACCAGAAAAGCATAAAAAATAAAGATATGTTGTATTTTTATAAAAAAACGAGGATAATGAAAGAAAAATTGTGCAAATACACGAAAGGTTCATGCCTTGTTCATACTATGTTCATAAATGACTGGTAGTATAAGGATAGTTCGAGAGAGCTACACAAAACAGACGTTGTAATGTTCTTCATTACACATAAATTTTTTCATAATAATCGCCCCGGTAAACCACTGCCGGGGCACTCCTCGTTTATAAGCCCTTATTTTAGGGCTTTTTTTATTTTACGGGTTATAATATAATTATGATATCAGGGCTTAAAAGCTCTAATTTGTATTGAAGGAAATGCATTTTATCAGCGTTTTGCATGATATAATGCAAATATTAACAAAAAAGTAAAGGAGAACGGAAAATCATGGCTGAATCAATGAAAGATTATGAAAAAGAACTGGAAGAGTCTATGAAAAAAATAGAAGAAGGCGACATTCTTACAGGAACGGTAATCAGTGTAGATGAGAAAGAAGTAATCCTTGATCTGAAATATTATGCAGAAGGTGTGATTCCGGCAGAAAACTACAGCAGAGAGCCGGGATTCAGTCTGAAGGATGAAGTACATGAAGGAGACGAGATCTCCGCAACTGTTGTAAGAAAAGATGATGGACAGGGAAATATTCTTCTTTCCAGAGTGGAAGCAGTAGATGTGCTTGCATGGGATAAATTAAAAGAACTGAAAGAATCCGGTGAAGTACTGGATGTTGTTGTAAAAGGTATTACAAATGCAGGTGTTATTGCATATGTAGAGGGTGTCAGAGGTTTTATTCCGGCTTCAAAACTTGCACTCAGTTATGTAGAAGATACAGAAGAATATCTGAATAAACCGATTCAGGTACAGGTTCTGGATGCAGACAAAGAAAATAAAAAACTGATTCTTTCCGCAAAAGAGATTCTCAGAGAAAAAGCGGAAGAAGAAAGAAAAAATAAAGTTTCAAACCTGGAGATTGGCCTTGTGACGGAGGGAACTGTAGAGAGCCTTCAGCCATATGGAGCATTTGTTGATCTTGGAAACGGACTTTCCGGACTGGTTCATATTTCACAGATCTGTGAGAAGAGAATCAGGAAACCATCAGAGGTTTTGGCTGTTGGAGATAAAGTGAAAGTAAAAGTAACTGCGATCAAAGATGGTAAACTGAGCCTCAGCATAAAAGAAGCATCAGATATGATGGCAAAAGAAATCGAAGAAGAGGTTTACGAAGTACCGGATGCAGGACAGCAGGCAACAACTTCTCTGGGATCACTTTTTGCAAATATTAAATTAGATTAAGATTAATACGGGGATTTTATTTTTATGAAAAATCAGGAAAAAATTTTTGTTATCGGACACAAGAATCCAGATACAGACTCTATCTGTTCTGCAATCGCTTACTGTGATATTAAAAACAGAACTACGCAGGAAAGTAAATATATTCCAAAGCGTGCAGGTCAGATCAATGAAGAAACAGAATACGTGCTGAACCGTTTTGGTGTACAGCCGCCAGGGTACTTGAGCAACATTGGAACACAGGTAAAAGATATGGATATCCGTCTGAGTCCGGAAGCAAATAAAAGCATGTCACTGAAGAATGCATGGGATCTGATGCAGGAAAACAGCATCGTTTCTCTGCCAATCAGGGAAAAAGATGGTACACTGGAAGGTCTGATCACCATCGGTGATATTGCAAAAACTTATATGGATACGACAGACAGTTATCTTCTTTCCAGAGCGAGAACACAGTATCAGCGAATCGCTGAGACGATTGGAGGTAAAGTTGTCGAGGGAAATGGTCATGGATATTTTATCCAGGGCAAGATCATGGTGGCAGCTGCCAATCCGGATAAGATGAAAGAATTTGTAGAAGAAAATGATATGGTCATCATGGGTAACCGTGAAGAGGACCATCTGCAGGCAATTGAGCAGAATGTAAGCTGCATTATCGTTGGAATGGGGATTGAAGTTACGGACAGAGTTCTGAAACTGGCACATGAGAAAGATATCATCGTTATTTCTTCTCCATATGATACCTTTACGATCTCACGTCTGATCAACCAGAGTATTCCGGTAAAATATATTATGAAAACGGACAATCTGGTTACATTTAACACAGAAGATTTCACGGATGATATTCAGGATGTTATGATAAAACACCGTCATCGTGCATTCCCGGTCATCAATAAAAAGGGAAAATGTATCGGAACGATTTCCAGACGAAATTTTCTGGATATGCACAGGAAAAAAGTGGTTCTGGTAGATCATAATGAAAAAGACCAGGCTGTAGATAATATTGATAAGGCTGAAATTATGGAGATCATTGATCATCATAAACTTGGTACGCTGCAAACGATGCAGCCGATCAGTTTCCGTAATCAGCCGGTAGGTTGTACAGGTACGATCATGTATCAGATGTATGGTGAGCAGAAATTGGAAATTCCACCTAAAATTGCAGGACTTCTGTGTGCTGCGATCATTTCTGATACACTGATGTTCCGTTCCCCGACCTGTACACTGCAGGACAAGATGGCAGCAGGTGCGCTTGCACTTATTGCCGATATCTCTATCGAGGAATTTGCAAGAGAAATGTTTAAAGCAGGAAGCAACCTGAAAGACAAATCTCCGGAAGAAATCTTCTATCAGGATTACAAGAAGTTTATCGGAGAGGGCGACATCTGCTTCGGTGTCGGACAGATCAGTTCCATGGATGCAGACGAACTTCGTGAGATCAAAGAAAGACTGATTCCGTTTATGGTGAGTGAATGCGGACGTCACGGAGTATCAAGAGTATACTTCATGCTGACGGATATTATGGAACAGTCTACAGAACTTCTGTTCTATGGTGAGGGAAGCGAAGAAATGGCTGTCAACGCGTTTAAGATCGAGCCTACAGACGGAACGATTTATCTGAAAGGTGTTGTTTCACGTAAGAAACAGCTGATTCCGCCACTTATGGAAGCTGCACAGATGATCGGTGGCGATTACGTATAAAACGGAGGAAGAAAAATGGCAAAACAAACCTGGAAACCGGGTAATATGATTTATCCGATTCCGGCAGTTATGGTGAGTGTTACAGATGGGAAAGGCCAGGATGATATTATAACAGTTGCATGGACCGGAACCATCTGCACCAATCCTCCAATGGCTTATATTTCTGTAAGACCGGAGAGATTTTCTTATCACATGATAAAAGAAACCGGAGAGTTCGTGATAAATCTGACAACGGAAGAACTTGCTGCGGCAACGGATTACTGTGGAGTCAGATCCGGAAGAGATGTAGATAAATTCAAAGAGACCGGACTTACAAGGGAAAAGGCAGATATTGTAAAAGCACCGATGATCAAAGAGGCTCCAGTATCTGTTGAATGTAAAGTAAAAGAAATCAGGGAACTCGGATCTCATCATATGTTTCTGGCAGATGTAGTTGCAGTTCATGCAGACGAACGTTATATGGATGAAAATAACCGTTTTGATCTGAACAGTGCCAGACCACTGGTATATTCTCATGGGGAATATCACGGTACAGGAAAGAAGCTGGGAACGTTTGGATACAGTGTCAAAAAACGTAAAAAAGCTGTTCAGAAAAGGACGAAAAAGACCGCAAAGCCTTGATTTAAAAGGATTGCAGAATACTGCTGTTTATGGTAAAATATTCTTTAAGCAATTCATAAGAGACAGGAGAAAAGAGAGTTTATGAATAATATAACGTTGATAGGAATGCCGGGAGCAGGTAAAAGTACGATAGGGGTTGTACTGGCTAAGGTATTGGGCTATCAGTTCCTTGATTCCGATCTTCTGATTCAGAAACAGGAAAAGAGACGCCTGTCCGAGATCATAGAAGAAGAAGGATATAAAGGATTTAAGGATGTTGAGAATCGTGTCAATGCATCAATTGAGGCAGAGAATACGGTCATTGCAACAGGCGGAAGTGTGGTTTACTGTGAAGAAGCAATGGAACATCTGAAATCCATCGGAACCGTTGTGTATCTGAAATTATCTTTAAATGCTCTTTCAAAACGCCTTGGAAATCTGAAGGGCAGAGGTGTGTTACTGAAAGAGGGACAGACCCTTGCTGGGTTGTATGACGAAAGAACTCCACTGTACGAAAAGTACGCAGATATTGTGATAGATGAAGAGGGGAAAGATCTGGAAACAAGTCTGGAGATTCTTTTAAAAACACTGAAAGATAAGTAAGAGTAACCATTGAAAAGCAGGGGAGCAGAAGTGTACAGAGGAATTTTTTATTTACAAATGTGAATTTTGTGTTATAATACGAAACTGAGCTTTTTAACAAAGTGTTAAATGTGTGATAAAAATTTATTTCTGATATTCGCTTCGGCTTGCGGAGTGAAAATAATTATAGAGGTGCTTTATGGAACAGTATGTAATTAAAGGCGGCAACCCGTTAGTGGGAGAAGTAGAAATTGGTGGCGCCAAAAATGCTGCACTTGCAATTCTTTCTGCAGCAATTATGACGGATGAAACAATCCTTATCGAGAACCTGCCTGACGTAAGAGACATTAATGTTTTATTGGAAGCAATTGCCGGTATCGGCGCACAGGTAGAGCGAATTGACAGATCTACAGTAAAAATCAATGGTTCTACGATCAACGACATCAGCGTTGATTATGAATATATTAAAAAAATCCGTGCATCCTATTATCTTCTGGGTGCATTACTTGGAAAATATAAACATGCAGAAGTACCGCTTCCTGGCGGATGTAACATCGGAAGTCGTCCGATCGATCAGCATCTGAAAGGATTCCGTGCATTGGGAGCATCTGTGAATATCCTTCACGGAGCAATCGTTGCAGAGACAGAGAATCTTCACGGAAGTCATATTTTCCTTGATGTTGTTTCTGTTGGAGCTACGATAAATATTATGATGGCAGCATCCATGGCATCAGGCCGTACGATCATCGAGAATGCAGCAAGAGAGCCGCATGTTGTTGACGTTGCGAACTTCCTGAACAGCATGGGAGCTAACATTAAAGGTGCAGGTACTGACGTTATCCGTATCAAAGGTGTTGAGAAACTTCACCGTACAGAATATTCCATCATCCCGGATCAGATCGAAGCAGGAACATTTATGTTTGCTGCAGCGGCAACCGGCGGTGATGTTACTGTAAAGAATGTTATCCCGAAACATCTGGAGGCAACTACCGCGAAGCTGGAAGAAATCGGATGTGAGGTTGAGGAATTTGATGATGCTGTACGTGTACGTGCAGGAAAGAGACTCCACCGCACACATGTAAAGACACTTCCTTATCCGGGATATCCGACTGACATGCAGCCACAGATTGCAGTAACTCTGGCACTTGCAGAAGGAACCAGTATCGTTACCGAGAGCATTTTTGAAAATCGTTTTAAATATGCGGACGAGCTTTCCAGAATGGGTGCATGCATTAAAGTTGAAGGTAATTCTGCAATCATCGACGGTGTCAAGAAACTGACAGGAGCAAGAGTAAGTGCACCGGATCTCCGTGCCGGAGCAGCGCTTGTTATTGCTGGTCTGGCAGCAGACGGAATTACCGTTGTTGATGATATTGTTTATATCCAGCGTGGATATGAGAATTTTGAAGAAAAACTGAGAAGTCTTGGTGCTGAGATTGAGAAGGTTTCCAGTGAAAAAGAAATTCAGAAATTCCGTCTTCGCGTAGGCTGATATATTTTTGATAAAAAATGTCAGATATTATGCTTGACAATTATAGTAAATGAGTATATTGTATGTACTGCAATAAATACACAATAACTAAATAAAACGGCCTTTTATTCAGAGTGGTGGAGATACAAAGGATCTGCGAAGCCACGGCAACCCCTTGGTAGAAGAGGAAGGTGCCAACCTGAGCGAGTGATCGAACAATAAGAGGATTGAAATAAATTTCAAGACAGTCCTATTGTTGGGGCTGTCTTATTTGTTGTTATGCAGAATTACGAGAATTGCGGAGCAATGGAGTAATTCGTAGAACATTAACTGACTTTTAGAAAGGAATCTAAAAATGGAGAAAGAAAAGATTTTATTTACTTCTGAATCAGTAACAGAAGGTCATCCGGACAAAATGTGCGATGCCATTTCTGATGCGATTCTTGACGCAATCATGAAAGAAGACCCGATGGGACGTGTTGCATGCGAGACAGCAACAACAACAGGTCTTGTACTTGTAATGGGTGAGATCACAACAAGTGCTTATGTTGATATCCAGAAAATCGTAAGAGATACCGTAAGAGAAATCGGTTACACACGTGGTAAATACGGTTTTGACGCAGAGACATGTGCAGTTATCACAGCAATCGATGAACAGTCCACAGATATTGCAATGGGCGTAGATAAAGCTCTGGAAGCAAAAATGGGTGAAGACGAGATCAATGCAATCGGTGCCGGAGACCAGGGTATGATGTTTGGATATGCTTCCAACGAAACAGAGGAGTATATGCCATATCCGATCAACATGGCTCATAAGCTGGCTCGTCAGCTGACAAAAGTCCGTAAAGACGGAACTCTGCCATACTTAAGACCAGACGGAAAAACTCAGGTAACTGTTGAATATAACGAAGAAGGAAAACCGATCCGTATCGATGCAGTTGTATGCTCTACACAGCATGATCCGGAAGTTACACAGGAACAGATCCATGAAGACATCAAAAAATATGTATTTGATGCGATCATTCCTGCTGATATGGTTGATGACGAGACAAAATATTTCATCAATCCTACAGGACGTTTTGTAATCGGCGGACCTCATGGTGACAGTGGACTTACAGGACGTAAGATCATCGTTGATACCTATGGTGGAGCAGGACGTCACGGCGGCGGTGCTTTCTCCGGTAAAGACTGCACAAAGGTTGACCGTTCCGCAGCTTATGCAGCACGTTATGTTGCAAAGAATATTGTTGCAGCAGGCCTGGCTGATAAATGTGAAATCCAGCTTTCCTATGCAATCGGTGTAGCAAAACCTACTTCCATCAATGTAAACACATTTGGAACAGGTAAGCTTTCCGATACAAAACTTGTAGAGATCATTCGTGAGAACTTCGATCTTCGTCCGGCAGGAATCATCCGTATGCTTGACCTGAGAAGACCAATCTACAAACAGACTGCTGCTTACGGTCATTTCGGACGTACAGACGTAGATCTTCCATGGGAAAAACTGGATAAAGTTGATGATCTTAAGAAATATCTGTAAGATTGCTTATTGTCTATAAAGACATGGTTTTTTCACGGATTTTATAGAAAATTTAGAGATAAGAATATAGTGATATGATATAATGAACGCATATATAGCGAACGACAGTTTCGGTATTGTGCGTTCATTTTTTATAAAGCTTTATAGAAACGAGGGAATTTCATGAAACTGAAAAACAGGATCATTGTGGGATTCATGATGGTAATATTGGTGCCGCTTCTTTTGTTTGCTGCTGCTCTGTTCGGAATCAGTGAATCACAGCACAGAAATGCAGCCAATAATGAATCTGTGCAGGAAGCATCTTACGATATTACGATCTCTGATACAGGAAGCAGTCAGGCAAGAATCCAGATCATGACGAAGGATCTTTTTTTTACTGCTTTTATCATTCTTATCTTCACAGGAGTGTCGGTAGGTCTGTGGATTTACAGAAGTGTGGCTGCACCGCTGGTCAAGCTGCGAAAGGCGACCCAGAATATCAAGGAGGGAAATCTTGATTTTGTTCTGGATGTTGAGGGAACGGATGAATTTTCGGAGCTTTGCCGGGATTTTGAAGAGATGCGCCGCAGGCTGAAAGAATCGGCAGAAGAAAAAGTCGCCATGGATAAAGAGAATAAAGAACTGATCAGTAATATTTCCCATGACCTTAAGACTCCGATCACAGCAGTGAAGGGGTATGTTGAAGGAATCATGGATGGTGTGGCGGATACACCGGAAAAAATGGACCGTTATGTCAGAACTATTTATAACAAGACGAATGAGATGGATCATCTGATCAATGAGCTGACGTTCTATTCGAAGATTGATACGAACCGTATCCCATATACATTCAGTAAATTAAATGTAGAAGATTACTTTTCTGACTGTGCTGAGGAAGTTGGTTTGGAACTGGAAACAAGAGGTATCCAGCTCTGTTATGCCAATTATGTAGATAAAGATGTGCTTGTAATTGCAGATGGCGAGCAGATCCGAAGAGTAATCCATAACATCATCAGCAATGCCATCAAATATATGGATAAACAGAACGGAATGAAGGGCATTATACAGATAAGGGTAAAAGATGTCGGAGATTTCGTTCAGGTTGAGATCGAGGACAATGGTAAGGGAATTGCAGCAAAAGATCTGCCATATATTTTTGACCGTTTCTACCGGACGGATGTTTCCCGTAATTCGTCAAAAGGAGGAAGTGGAATCGGTCTTTCTATTGTTCGTAAGATTCTGGAAGATCATGGTGGTAAGGTATGGGCGACAAGCCGTGAAGGAATCGGAACGATCATGTACTTTGTTTTGAGAAAATATCAGGAGGTACCTATGAAATGAGTAAAATACTGATCATCGAAGATGAAGAAGCGATTGCGGATCTGGAGAAAGATTATCTGGAACTGTCAGGCTTTGAAGTGGAAATTGCAAACAGAGGAGATGTGGGCCTTGAAAAAGCTCTGAATGAAGAATATGATCTGATTATCCTTGATCTGATGCTTCCGGAAGTAGATGGATTTGATATCTGCCGTCAGGTGCGTCAGGAGAAAAATATCCCGATCATTATGGTATCCGCCAAGAAAGATGACATTGATAAGATCCGTGGACTGGGACTTGGGGCAGATGATTATATGACGAAACCGTTCAGTCCGAGTGAACTGGTTGCCAGGGTAAAAGCTCATATGGAACGATACAACAGGCTTGTCGGATCCAGTGCGGTAAAGAATGATATTATTGAAATCCGTGGAATTAAGATTGATAAGACGGCGAGACGTATCTGGGTAAATGGTGAAGAAAAAACATTTACGACTAAGGAATTTGATCTTCTTACTTTTCTGGCGGAGAATCCGAACCGTGTATTTACGAAGGCTGAACTGTTCCGCCAGATCTGGGATATGGAGTCAGTAGGAGATATTGCAACTGTTACGGTTCATATTAAGAAAATCCGGGAAAAAATTGAATTCAATACAGCAAAGCCTCAGTACATAGAGACTATCTGGGGAGTAGGTTATCGTTTCAAGGTATAACGAATATGGAGACGCTTTAATGGAGAGATTATACAGAAAATTAGAAGAATACAGCCGGTCCGATTATTATCCGTTTCATATGCCGGGACACAAAAGAAATCCGGAATCAGTAAAAGGTGATTTTTCTTTTGAAAGAGATATCACAGAGATAGAAGGATTTGATAATCTTCATCATCCGGAGGATATTCTTCTGGAGGCACAGCAGAATGTGGCAAAACTGTATGAAGTTAAAGAAAGCTTTTACAGTGTAAATGGAAGTACGGCAGCACTTCTTTCGGCAATTTCAGCAGCTGTTCCGAGAAACGGACAGATTCTTGTTGCAAGAAACTGCCATAAGGCTGTGTACCACGCTATTTATCTGAGAAATTTGAAACCAACTTATATCTATCCACAGATGGACGGAGAGTGGTGGATAAACGGTGGAATTTTTCCGGACAAGGTGGAAAGATGCCTTGCAGCGAATCCCGAACTCCAGGCAGTGCTGATCACATCACCGACATATGACGGGATTGTGTCAGATATAAAAGAGATTGCAGAGATTGCTCATAAGTATGGCGTACCATTGATCGTGGATGAGGCACATGGCGCACATTTCCATTTTTCAAATTATTTCCCGACATCGGCAGCAGAACTTGGAGCGGATCTGGTGATACAGAGTTTTCATAAGACCCTGCCGGCAATGACACAGACGGCTGTTCTTCATAACTGCAGCGACCTGGTTGACAGCAGAAAGATTCGAAGATTTATGGGAATCTATCAGACCAGCAGCCCGTCTTATATTCTGATGGCGAGTATGGATGCATGTATGGATACGATGGCATCCGATGGAAATCAGATGTTTCGTGATTTTACAAAAGTACTGGAGCAGACAAGGAAGAAACTGTCAAAGTGTAAATATATCAGAATGGCAGAGCCTGCCAAAGGCGAGAACGGAGTGTTTGATTATGACCGTTCAAAACTGATTTTTTCTACGAGATATTCGTTAATGTCAGGAAGTGATCTGTATCATATTCTTCTTGACCGCTATCATATTCAGATGGAGATGGAATCTGAAAAATATGCTCTTGCCATTGCAGCAGTAGGTGATCGGGAAGAGGGCTTTGAGAGATTATGCCAGGCAATAGAAGAACTGGATCAGGAGCAGGCAGAACTGATAAAAGCAGGAATACCGACAGATGATGAAAAAAAGCTGGATACCAGATCCATGCATTTTGTACTGAGTCAGATGATGCCGATGGCAGAAGCAATGGAAGCTGAGGCAGAAAAGTGTTCACTGGAAGAAAGTATTGGAAGAATCTCAGCAGAGTTTGCTTATCTTTATCCTCCGGGAATCCCACTCATTACACCGGGAGAACAGATTACTGGACAATTTATCCGTAATATGAGAATATACATGGATAAGGGCTTATATCTGCAGGGACTGGAAGACTATACGAATGAAACAATCCTTGTAGTAAAACAACAGCCCCAGAGTATAAAGGAGCAGGACGAAGAAATTAATGAGTAAGATTTTCTATATTATGGGTAAAAGTGCTTCTGGAAAAGATAAAATCTATTCCAGACTGGCAGGAGATAAAACACTGAATCTGAAGAAGTTGATTCTGTATACGACCAGACCGGTCCGTGACGGCGAAGAAGATGGTGTACAGTACTATTTTACAGATGATCAGAAATTAAAAGAGTTTGAAGATGCGGGAAAAGTAATCGAATCCCGTGCCTACAATACCGTTTATGGAGTATGGACTTATTTTACAGCGGATGACGGACAGATCGACCTGAGCAGTGGGAATTATCTTGGAATCGGAACGCTGGAATCTTTTCAGAAGATGAAAAATTATTACGGAAAAGAGTCTGTCATACCTGTTTATATTGAAGTAGAAGATGGTGAACGTCTGATCCGCGCGATCAGAAGAGAACAGGAACAGGAAACACCGAAATATAAAGAACTCTGCAGGCGTTTTCTTGCAGATGAAGAGGATTTCTCTGAAGAAAAAATAAAAGAGGCAGATATACAGAAGAGATTTGTTAATGATGATTTGGATTTATGTGTCGAAAATATTATAAATTATGTAAATTCCATGTCATAGTTAAAAATAGTTTTGAATGGCTAATAAAGTATGATATAATGACTCTATAGCGAACAAAGATTCGTATATGAAACTATAAACAAGAGAGGTGATTCTGAATGGTCAGTTTCAATAACATTATCGGACACGAAGAAATTATCCGGCATCTGAAGAATGCCATGAAAACGGGAAAAGTTTCTCATTCATACATTTTTACTGGCAGACCCGGATCCGGCAAGAAACTTCTTGCGACCACATATGCGATGACTCTGCAATGTGAAGCCGGTGGAACAGAGCCATGTCAGAAGTGTGACTCCTGTAAGAAGGCACTGGGTAAGAATCATCCGGACATCATTATGGTAAACCATGAGAAACCTGGAACAATCTCTATTGATGAGATCCGTGAGCAGGTGATTCATGATGTTGCAGTTAAACCATACTGCAGCCCACATAAAATCTATATTATTCCTGATGCGGAGATGATGACGGTACAGGCGCAGAATGCTCTTCTTAAAACAATAGAAGAACCGCCGGAATATGCAGTGATCATGCTGCTGACCAGCAATGCAGATGCACTTCTGCCGACGATTCAGTCCAGATGTGTTCGGCTGGATCTGAAGGTGGTTGATGACAGCCTTGTTAAGAAATACCTGATGGAACGGCTTCATGTGCCGGATTATCAGGCAGAGATAGATGCTTCCTTTGCACAGGGAAGTATTGGCAGAGCCAAAGAAGCTGCTACATCAGAAGAATTCTCCAGAATGACGGAGAATGCGCTTAAGATTCTCAAGTATGTAAATACGATGGAAGTATATGAACTTTCCGATGAGATCAGGGCACTTGCTGATGAAAAGCAGAATATCAGTGATTATCTGGATATTTTCCAGTTCTGGTTCAGGGATGTTCTTATGTTTAAGGCAACTCAGGAGGTTGACAACCTGGTATTTAAACAAGAAATCAATTATATAAAGGAACAGGCGAGCCAGCGTTCCTATGAGAACCTGGAAAAGATTCTGGAAGCACTGGAAAAGACAAAAGTAAGGCTTCGTGCAAATGTCAATTTTGAACTTGCGCTTGAACTTCTGTTCCTGACGATCAGGGAGAGATAGAATGACAAAAATTGTTGGTATAAGATTCAGAAATGTCGGAAAGATTTACTATTTCGATCCGAAGAACTATAAAATGAAGATTGGCGATCATGTGATCGTGGAGACTGCACGTGGTGTGGAATTCGGCCGGGTTGTACTTGGACCGAAGGAAGTGGGCGAGGACGTGGTGGTTCATCCACTGAAAGAAGTGCTTCGAGTTGCTACTCAGGCAGACGAGGACAGAGAAAAACAGAACCGCCTGAAAGAAAGAGAGGCATTTAAGATCTGCCAGAAAAAGATCCGCGAGCACGGTCTTGAGATGAAGCTGATCGATGCGGAGTATACATTCGACAATAATAAAGTACTGTTCTACTTTACTGCAGACGGCAGAATTGATTTCCGTCAGCTGGTTAAAGATCTGGCAGCTATCTTTAAGACAAGAATTGAACTTCGACAGATCGGTGTAAGAGATGAAACCAAGATTCTCGGTGGTATTGGTATCTGTGGCAGACAGCTTTGCTGCCATACTTATCTTTCTGAGTTTGCACCGGTATCTATCAAGATGGCAAAAGAGCAGAATCTGTCACTTAACCAGACAAAGATTTCCGGCGTATGCGGCAGACTGATGTGCTGTCTGAAGAATGAGCAGGAAACATATGAAGCACTGAACAGGAATCTTCCGGGAACCGGAGATACTGTTACACTTCCGGATGGATTACAGGGAACTGTTCACAGTGTGAATGTCCTCAGACAGAGAGTAAAGGTAATCGTGGAAGTTAATGACGAGAAGGAAATTCAGGAATTTCCTGTAGGAGAACTGAAATTCCGACCACGTAAAAAGAAAGCAAAGAACGCTGACAAAGAAGTAAAGGATATTGAGGAAAAAGAAGGAGATTCTAAATTCCATGGAAAGAAATCCGCAGAATGATCTTGTATATTCGGGAGAACGGGTCGATGATCTTCAGAATGGATTGTATGTGATACAGAACCCGGAGAAATTCTGTTTTGGAATGGATGCGGTTCTGTTATCCGGATTTGCAGATATCCGTCGTAAGGAAAAAGTACTGGATATGGGAACCGGAACAGGTATTATCCCGATTCTTCTTAAATCGAAGGAGAAGGGGGAACACCTGACGGGACTGGAAATCCAGGAAGAGTGTGCAGACATGGCAAGACGAAGTGTTCTGTATAATCATCTGGAATCGGATATTGATATTGTTTGCGGAGACATAAAGGAAGCTGCTGAACTGTTTGGAGCAGCTTCTTTTGATGTAGTGACCAGTAATCCGCCATATATGATAGGTCAGCATGGATTGCAGAACCCATATATGGCGAAGGCAATTGCAAGACATGAAGTTCTTTGTACACTGGAAGATGTAGTAAGAGGAGCGGCAGCAGTGCTTAAAGACCGTGGACGATTTTTTATGGTCCACAGACCGTTCCGTCTGGCAGAAATCTTTCAGGTTCTCATGAAATATAAACTGGAACCAAAGAGAATGCAGCTGGTATACCCATACATAGACAGAGAACCGAATATGGTTCTGATCGAGGCCAGAAAAGGTTGTAATTCAAGAATTACGGTAGAAAGACCATTGATCGTCTATGAGAAACCGGGTGTTTATACCAGGGATATTCTTGAAATATATGGAATGGTATAAAATAATCTGAAAGAAAGGGGATTCCCGGATGAGTGGAAAATTATATCTCTGTGCAACCCCGATCGGAAACCTGGAAGATATTACGCTCCGGGTACTCCGTACATTAAAGGAAGTTGATCTGATTGCAGCAGAGGATACCCGAAACAGTATTAAACTGCTGAATCATTTTGAAATTAAGACACCGATGACCAGTTATCATGAATATAATAAGATTGAAAAAGCCTATACGCTGATAGAGAAGATGCAGAACGGTATGAATATTGCACTGATCACAGATGCAGGTACACCGGGAATTTCGGATCCGGGTGAAGAACTTGTCAGAATGTGCTATGAGGCAGGAATTGAAGTAACTTCACTTCCGGGTCCGGCAGCATGTATTACAGCAGTTACGTTATCCGGATTACCGACCAGAAGATTTGCGTTTGAAGCTTTTCTGCCGATGGATAAGAAAGAGCGAAAAGAAGTGCTGGAAGAACTGGTTGATGAGACGCGGACGATTATTTTGTACGAAGCACCTCATAAGCTGGTAAAAACATTGCGTGACATCAGGGAAACACTTGGGAATCGCAGGATCACACTCTGCCGGGAACTGACGAAGAAACATGAGACGGCATTTCATTCAACAATCGATGAGCTGATCGCTCATTATGAGAAAGAGAAACCGCTTGGGGAGTGCGTCCTCGTAGTAGAGGGCAAAAGCCGTCAGGAGCTGAAAGAAGAGGCAGCTGCTTCCTGGGAAGAAATTTCCATTGAGGAACATATGGAAATTTACGAGAAGCAGGGAATGACCCGCAAAGATGCCATGAAGCAGGTGGCAAAAGACAGGGGCGTTTCCAAGAGAGAGATTTATCAGTATTTATTGAAATAAGAAAAGTAATTAAAGTCATCATTACTGACCAAAAGGTGAGTAATGATGGCTTTTTTTGTTGAAAAAGAGCAAAATGTTCTCGTGGACAAATGGAGCATATTGAGCTAAAATAAGATAAAGCATTACATTTCTTTTGTTCTCTACAGAAAACTGTATCTTATTATCTTTGACCATTCGGTCATAACAGAGAAATCTCATGCTTTCAGAACAGACAATAGGCAGGAGGTTTCAATAGAGAACACAGATGTGATTCTTCCTGCAGATAAGGAGGAACCATATGGGTAAGAAGGACACGATTACTAAAGATTACATAAGAAATACAGAAGTATTTGCGGATGCATTTAATTATCTGCTTTATGATGGAAAAAAGGTTATTATACCTGAATGCCTGCATGAATTGGATTCAACAGTAACTACTATTATTCATGACGATAGTTTGAATGCAGAGCTGGTACAGCGATACAGGGACAGTCTGAAATATATGACGGCTATGACAAAAGAGGATGCGGTATATGTGATTCTTGGAATCGAGAATCAATCTCATGTACATTATGCAATGCCAGTTAAAAATATGTTGTATGATGCTATGGAATACGCAAACCAAGTAAAAAATATGGCCAGCAGATACAGAAAAGAGAAAAATATACCTAAGCTGAATTCGGGAGAATTTCTGACAGGATTCAGTAAAAATGATGAATTGATACCGGTTATTACGTTAGTGTTATATTTTGGAACGGATCCGTGGGACGGCCCAAGAAGTTTATATGAGATGTTTGGCGATAAAAATAACAAAATTCTTCCATTTGTACCGGATTACAAGATTAATCTGATAGAACCACAGAGAATGTCAGATGAGGAAATCAATCGTTTTCATACAGATTTGAGGGAAGTACTGTTATATATCAAATATTCCAGAGAAAAAGAGAAACTGATGGAACTGCTAGAAAATGACACAGGATTCCAGAATCTGAAAACAGAGACTGCTATTATGCTGAATAAACTTACTAACTCAAGATTAAAAATTAATGAAAAGAAGGAGGAAACAAGTATGTGTCTTGCTATTGATGAATTACGGGAGGAAGCAAAACAGGAGGGAATTGAAGTTGGACGAAGAGCACTGATTGGGAAAATGCTCATGAATCATGAACCTATGGATAAGATAAAAGATTATACAGGCTATAATCAGGAGCAAATAGATGAGATAGCAAATGAAATAACTATGAAATAGGTAGTAAAAGACCATTATTATTAGCTAAAAGGCTAATAATAGTGGTTTTTTTTGTGTATTTTGATAATGGAACTTTGACATATAGAATGTTATGCTAAATATGGATAAGTCTATTAAAAATGGAAATAAATAAACAGAATAAGAAGTCTGTTAAAGGAGAATCGTATGAATCAAAATGTACTGAAAGTCCGAATGCTTGGTGGCTTTAAAATCGAATATAAAGGAAAAGAACTGGTTCTTGACCGTAATACTGGATCAAAAACCACGCAGCTTTTTCAGATACTGCTTCTGCACGCAGAAGATGGAGGTATATCAAAGACAGCGCTGATAGATGTCCTGTACGGAAGAACAGAAGTAGAAAATAAAAACGGAAGCCTGAATAATACAATCTTTCGACTGAGAAAACAGTTGAAAGCAATTGGTCTGCCGGAAAGTAATTACATAAATATCAATGCAGGAATGTGTACCTGGGATTCAAATATACAAGTTGAAGTTGATGTATGTGAATTTGAAAAGCTGGTAGATCTTTTGCATAAAGAAAAAAGAGAAACAGACAGGATACATTTACTGATGAAAACCTGGCAAAGTTACAGGGGAGAATTTCTGCCGGATATGATCGGAGAAAACTGGGTTGCAGTTGAGAATGTAAAATGTCGGGATGATTATTTTGCATGTACAGAAGAATTGTGCAAATGGCTGAAGGCAAATGAAAGATATGAAGATCTGCACAGAATATCACATAAGGCTGCCCAGATTTATCCGTTCGATGAATGGCAGGTATGGGAAATAGAGAGTATGATCGGTATGTCCAGATATAAAGAGGGTCTGGAAATTTACAGAAATACAGAGAAATTACTGCTTGAAGAATTGGGAGTTGCACCATCAGCAAAGATGCTGAAACAGTTTCAGCTGATGGGGGAGAGAACTTCACAGGCGGCAGGAGCAATAGGGGATATCAAAGAAAGATTAAGAGAGAAGGATGAAGCAGTGGGTGCATACTATTGTCCATATCCAAGTTTTATAGATGTTTATCATGTTTTCAGTCGTATGATGGAGCGTTCCGGATTATCTGTGTTCATCATGCTGTGTACACTGGATTTTGAAAAAGAAAATATTTCCAATACTGAAGAGAGGGAAATGTCAGAAATCCTCAGAACAGCAATCCAGGGAACCATACGTAAGGGAGATTTTTATACAAGATATAATATGCAGCAGTATATTATCATGCTGATCGGAATCAGTCAGGAGAACTGTCCGATCGTTACAAAACGAATCAATAAAGCTTTTTACAAAATGACCAATGGGAAGAAATCACCTCAGGTAGACTTTTATGTTGCATCGGTAGGTGAGGTAAGTGAACTAAAAGAAATAGAAAACGATTACAGGATTTCGTAAAAAATGAAAAATTTATAAAGTCTATTGAAAAAAACGAGAACAAATGGTACCATGAGAGAAAGCATATTTCTATAAGTCTGAGGCATTTATGCCGTCTGTTTTTCTAAAGTCACTTCGGAAACCCATGCTTTTAGATCCAGAAAAAATAAAAGCAGGGGTTCCGGGTGTAAGAACTGACAGAGCTTTACATTCTGCCCCCTGCAATAACAGGAGGTGTTGCCTATGGCAAGAAACAAAAAGAACAGTAAAGCAACCCAGAAGAGAAACCTGACTGCAAAAAGAGTGCAGAAGGAAAAACGTCAGCCGAAAGCAAACAGAAAGTACAAGGATACCGTATTCAGGATGCTGTTTTCGGACAGGGAAAATCTGCTGTCGCTGTATAATGCAGTCAGAAAGACGACGAATACGGTTAGTGAAACGGAGAATCCAGATAGCAGAACCGTGTATGCAGATCCGGAACAGCTGGAGATTGTGACACTGAATGGAGCGGTATATATGGGAATGAAGAATGACCTTGCATTTATTATTGACATGAACCTGTTCCTGTATGAACACCAATGAAGGCAATAACAGAGAACTGATGGAACAGTGCCGGATGTTGAGGGAATATGCACAGTACGTGGAAAAGGTACGAAGATACACAAAAGAAATGGAACTGGATGCAGCCGTGGAACGGGCAGTAAACGAATGCATCCAGGAGGGAATTCTGGAAGAATTTCTCCGGGCAAACAGGACGGAGGTAATAGCAGTGAGTATATTTGAGTTTGATAAGGATGAAGAGGAAAAGAAACTCCGGAAGGCAGAATACGAGGCAGGACATGAAGCTGGTAAGCTGGAAGGAATAATACAAGGAAAAAAAGAGGGCATAGAAGAGGGGAAAATAGAAATGATCCGTCAGATGCTGAAAGAGGGAGAGTCTATTGAAAAGATTGCTTGGTATGCAGGATATAAAATAGAAGAAGTGGAAAAAATAAAAACTGATGATGACATTTCCAATCTATTTCGCCCCACGAAAGAGATGAAGAAATAGTATATGTGGTACAGATGTCTTCTTTCACTGGCTGAATAAAAGAAAAAATATAATACTTGAGTTTAACAGGTTCTCCATATAGCAGATTTTGGACTATTTCCATTGTCTGCCGTATGGGGAACCTCTTTTTTTAGGATAAAACAGATTATTCAAACAATCAGAAAAAACAGTCGAAAAAACAAGAATTTTATAAAACTATTTCGTGATATGAAAGAGCTGGAGAAATAGCACAGATGATACAATATGTAAAAATACTATATTTATGTTATTACCGAGAGTATAGTCGGTTCAAGATAAATATTTTAAAAAGAAAGGAAAGTAAAATTATGAAGAAGAACGGATATTTAAGAAAATTTATTGCACTGTTTCTCGTATTCGTAATGCTCATGGCAGATTCGTCGATGACAACGTTCGCGGATACCATAGTAGGTAGTGTAAATCAGACGAATGATGGTCAACAGAGTAATACATTGCAAGATGTCACAGTAAAAGGACCAGATGGTACATATTATGTGAAAATAAAATATGATGATGGTAATCAGAGTCAGTACAATAGCTTTTATCCGTCGTATTGGACAGCGAAAATTGATGTACAGAATGGTACAGGTACTGGACAAATAGATTATCGATTTGATGATGGTACAAAATCCACATGGCTGGAGATTGGATTACAGGAAAAGGCAGATAATAATAATCCTGACGCAAAATCTGGTGGTGTTTTGAAAATTAAGGGAAAAAAATATTCGGTAAGTGAGACTGATAATGTATTTACGTTAACAGAAGTTTCTGTTCAGCCAGGAACCCAGCGCAATTTTAAAGATATACTGAAGTCTTCAACTAACTATGGTATTGTTGCAAATGAAGCGACATTTCAAGGTCATCTTGAGTCGAATTTTGCTATTGGAAAATTGATTTATGGTAAGAGTGGTACAAACGTTCAGTTATCCAAAAATTCTGGTGGGGGGGCAGGATATTGCTACAT
>CAVBPN010000237.1:0-17528 GCA_963597235.1 bacterium | reverse complement strand
AATTCCAGTTTGCAGAGCTGACAATCTATCATTTTATCAAAGTAAGCTAATTACAATCAATAACACCGGTGCGGGATTTTGATATCCAGTACCGGCGTTATTGATTTCACAGGGGCTTGGGGGTGTAGCCACCAAATATACTATTCGTTTTCTGCTTCGGCAAGTTTGTTAAGGATCCACTCCCGATTGATAACAATGTCCTCATCATCGCGGAGATCTTTGAAATCACTGCAGTGTGAAGAAGCAAATTCATACATATTGTCGATATTAACTGTACCAGTGATCTCACCCTTATTAATGATTACAAGAATATTTGTTCCGTCGTTGTCTACAGCAAAGCGCAGTTCATCAAATTCTATATCAGGATCATTTTTGAGAATAGAATCTGTCGCAAGTAATTTAACAAGTTCTATTATCCTGTCATCCTTACCAGCATCAAAGATTTGGATCTTTTCAACGAGCTGATTTGCTGATGTTACGATTCGGTTTAGGTACTTTTCGGTACGAAAATCAGCCAAAGCATTTTCTCCATAAAACATTTCATATGTCTTCTCTACTTCTGATTCAGGAACCAGATAAATCATGATAAGATCTTCCATCTGGTGATAGAGCGTAGGATAGTTTAAACGAAAGGTTTCTCCACAGTTAGGGCAGGTATAAAGGAAAATAGACTGATTAAGTACCTTCTCTTTCATTTCAGGATCCAGTACAGTATTAATGCTGTTCGATTCAGGAACCAGATAAATCATGATAAGATCTTCCATCTGGTGATAGAGTGTAGGATAGTTTAAACGAAAGGTCTCTCCACAGTTCGGGCAGGTATAAAGGAAAATAGACTGATTAAGTACTTTCTCTTTCATTTCAGGATCCAGTACAGTATTGATGCTGTCCCAGACTTCAAATTCTCCCTCATGATGGCAGGAAGGGTAGGTTACCTTTTCCATATGATGTTTTGACATAAATAATCCCCCTTTAGTGAGATAAATTTATAGTTTTCTTATTGTAGAATACGCTTATCCTTTGTTATTTCGCCAGGAAATTACTCTGAATCTCCATCGGCATATGATAAGCCTGACCTCGTTTTGTCAGGCTGTATAGTTTAAAGCTCATGAGTTCTGGGGTCGCATTCAAAGAACTGCAGAGTCCGAAATAATCCAGGTCTTCGTTCTGAACCATATCTTCAATTTCCTCATCATCAATCAGAAGATCGGCAGCAAACAGATTAGCCTGGTATTCTGTATTATCCGTCATATTGTAGAGGGTATCATCTTGCATTGGAGCCATTTTCAGCTGGGAACGATGCAGGATGATATGCCCTAATTCATGGGCGGCAACGATCATCTTTTCTTCTTCTGAAAGGAAACTGCTGATCATGACATAGATCGTCTTGCAGCTCATAAAACAATATCCTTTCAGTGTCTTATATCTGGAAGTTTCCCCGACAACAATGTTCATCTGATCCATGATCTCAAAGGGATCCCTGGAGCCATATTTCTTGATTAATTTCTTTGTTTCTGTATATATGTAAGTGTTTCTCAAATAAATCACCTCAAAAGTAAAAAATAAAAAGGGCAGAAATATCCTTGTAACTATAAGGTAACAGATTAGGTGTACAATAATCCCGCCTTCTATTATTTTTCCTCTTGGTTTTTCAGATATTTTTTCGGTGTAAATTTCTTTGCACGTCTTTTGGAATCCAGATAAAGGCTTTGGATCTCATCCATAAAAGCTATTTTATCTTCGTCAGTCAGTGATCCACCGGCAAACATAGCTGCAGCCTGTTCCAGAATCTGCTGAGCCTGTTTGGCACCACGGTTACCAAACTGTTCGGATGCTTCTGTGATAAAAGCTTCATCCTCACTCATGAGATAAGAAACGTCACACTGTAATGCATCTGCCAGTTTCTGATACAGAACATTTTGTTTTGGAAAACGTCCTTCTACTTCCCAGGATCGAATGGTCCTATATGAAACACCAACCATACTGGCCAGTTCCTGCTGACTCATCTTTTTTTCTTTTCTTAATGATCTTACTTTTTCACCGAATGTCATAAACATACCTCTTTCTAAGCCTTGTCTTATAAGTTTCATTAGCCGTCTCAAGGCAAAACGGGAAATGTGTCTCCTGAAAATAAAAATTAATCTTGACAAAAGGAAATGTCTCTCCTATAATGTGAATCACAGATAAGGGAAACATCTTTCCTATAAGATATACAATATTTCCTCTTTTGTCAATGGATATGTGAAATGAATTTCCTGTAATTCAATGAAAACAGGAAGGATAGACAGTCATTGATAGTCAAAATGTGATACATGTTACAAAAAGAGGAAAAACGTATGGGAGGTGACAATGTGAGTCAGGATCAGACTTCTATTATCTGTATTGATCTGAAGTCCTTTTATGCTTCTGTAGAATGCGTAGAACGTGGGCTGGATCCATTTAAAGCAAACCTGGTGGTTGCAGATCCGACCAGATCAAAGTCAACAATCTGCCTGGCGATCACTCCGGCTATGAAGGCTCTTGGCATCAAGAACCGATGCCGGATCCATGAGATACCGGATTGTGTGAAGTATATTACAGCCATGCCGAGGATGCAGCTGTACATGGATTATTCCGCAAAGATCTATGGAATCTATCTGCGGTATGTCTCAAAAGAAGATATCCATGTGTACAGTGTCGATGAATGTTTTATTGATGTGACCAATTATCTGCAGCTTTATCATCTCACTGCAAAAGAAATGGCGGTAAAGCTTATGCAGGCGGTCATGGAGGAAACTGGTATCACTGCAACCGCAGGAGTGGGAACCAATCTGTACCTTGCTAAGATTGCAATGGATATCGTAGCAAAACATGTGGATGACCATATCGGAATCCTGAATGAATTTTCTTATAGAGAGCAGCTATGGAATCATAAACCATTAAGTGATTTCTGGAGGATTGGATCCCGGACTGAAAAGAAACTGGCCGGTTACGGAATCCATACGATGGGTGATATCGCAATGGCATCTTTAAGATCCGAGGACTGGCTGTATAAGATGTTTGGGATTGATGCGGAACTGTTGATCGATCATGCATGGGGCTATGAAACATGCCGGATGAGTGACATCAAGAACTATCATTCGGAGGAACACAGCCTTTCAAATGGCCAGGTGCTGATGCGAAATTACTCATTTGAAGAGGCTCTTGTGATTGTAAGGGAAATGACAGACAACCTGGTTCTGGATCTGTTTGAAAAAGGACTGGTAACAAGCTCGCTCACCTTATGGATTGCCTATGACCACAGGTATGAGCATGAGGCATCCAAAGGAACTGTAAAACTTGAAAGAGGAAGTAACAGTTCCAAAAAGATCATAGATGCAGTGGAAGATTTATATCTCAGGATTGCAGACAGATATACCGGAATTCGAAGAATCGAGGTGTGTGCGAACAGGGTTGCTCTTGAAAGTTATGTGCAGTACAGCCTGTTTGATGATCCAAAACAGACCGATAAGGAACGACATTTACAGGAAGCAGTATTGAATGTAAAGCAGCGTTATGGAAAGAATGCAATCATGCGTGGATCTAACCTGCTAGAGTGTTCTACGTATCGAGAACGCAATGAGCAAATAGGTGGCCACCGTGCTTAGAGGAGGTGCAAAAAGTGCTGGCAAGTGCATATCAACCGTATTTATATTTATCAAGACCGGTTTCCAGGAGACATCCCATGGATGTAGGACGCAGGGCAAAACAGTTTGCTCCATTTGCGGCACTTCGTGGACTGGATGAAACGATCCGGCAACAGGAAATCATTTACGAACCGAAAAGAGATTTATCTGAGGAAAAGAAAAATGAGCTGGATATGAAATTAAGGATACTGACATATGGAATGAAGATACAGGCAACTTATTTTCAAAAGTCCTGGAAGGATCCATCAGTTGGTCAGTACCATACATTATCCGGAACCGTAGAATTTTTTGATCCATCAGTCCACTTACGGATCGATGATACCGAGATTCAGATCCAGGACATCTGTGATCTGACTGGTGATGTATTTGAAACTATTGAAATATCATGTTAATTAATCACAGCGGAATTTTTTATACCGGAAAGAGCGTGTGGTAGCTGGTGGAAGGATAAAAAAGGATGCACAGATCGACAAAGCAGATCTGATCAGAATAGAAATCGTGCTGTTCGTGCAGCTTTGGCACTTACGGAATGGATGGCATGATACTCATAAGGCGGATTTGATTTCCCTTTGATCCGTTGAGTAATAAATGGAGAAATATCTTATTGCTTAAAGGAGGAAGCCTATATGGGATCAGGTGCTATTAAATGGCATGTACACTGCTCTGTATGCGGAGCATTTATTGAAAAGAGCGCACAAAGCGATTCAGAAGTGGAGTGCAAAAAATGTCGCAGTACATTGGAAATATTTGTAAAGGATGATATGGTGTCGGTTCGTCCGATCCACATTCGAGATGAACAATTAAAGTCCAGGATGCGGACTTATTCCCGAAAGATGATGAATCAGGGATCATAACAGAATAGAATGAGCTGTCTGTAGTAAGCGTTGGATTTGGCAGGAACCATCAAGAACGCACCGGATAGCAAGAGTTTGTCAAGGAGCTGAACCTGACTGGAATCACTAAGAGCCCGGCAAAACATTTACGGATACACTGCAAGATCAGAAGTATTTTCTGGTTTTGGAGATTGTTGAAGTATTTGTTTTGCCGGGTTTTTTTATGTTTTTAAATTTTTTGTGTTTTAGACACTGTATTTTAGCCTCCCATCTTTTGTATATGTGAGGAGGAAAAAATAAATGATCTTGGAGTCACGGACTCCCGTTCAAAAAAAACGGGTGAGTTCGTGGCTCATTGGAATGCTCATTTTTAATGCTTTGTTCATGGACTGCCCGTAGCCGAAAGGCAGAAAGGCGGTCCATATGTTGACATTAAAAGAATTAAAGAAAGTAGTAAAAATAGCAGATATAAAGGCAGATACTCCATCAGCAAAAGCGTTAAAAGAATCTGGAGCAGAGATTGTTGTAAAAGAAGTACTTGAGACAGATGCATCGATTGCTGTCTATGAAAGTGGCTATGTACTTTATCAGGAAGGCACAAAGACCACAGTATTCCCATTGCACAAATGTAGTGGCTATGAATATGAAAATGCCGATGGAATAAGAAAAAGAGTGAAACGAGAGTTCTTTGATAATGAAAACTGGTATGTGCTTCCATTATTAGTTGCATCTGACCGAATGATAACCAATCAAATCAAGATCGGCGATTATCACGGAATTATATCTTATTCTGTAGTCGTGGAAGACCGGAAATATCTGATTGACCCAAGCAGGAGCTGTCTGGACGATATGATTGAAAAAGAGTTGATCAAAGAAATGTTGCAAACATTAACAGAAAGACAAAAAGAGATTATTTACCTGTATTTTTGGGAGCAGATGAATCAGATGGATATTGCGAAGAGTCTTGGAATCAGTCAGCAGACAGTAGCTGGAACTATAAAACGATCGATTGAAATCATGAAAAAACATGCCAATCAATAAAAAATTTAAAAAAATTTCATTTTGGAACCTGTAAAAAGGCCGTTCATCTTTTGTATATGTGAGGGAGTTAAAAATGCTTCCTCCTGAACCTTGAAAAATGAATAGCCTGCCCGGAGTGATATTCGGTTTGAACATGCATAGAGCGAAAAGCTGCGTGTCTGCCAGAAGAAAACGTGTCAGAGATGGAAACTGATATAGGAACGGATCCGGGAAAGAAAACAGGAAAACGCTTAAATCTTAAATCAAAATAAAATGTCTGAATCTGAAAAGGGGATGACAGTAGAAATCATGTGGCGGTATTTGTGACAAACAGGTACCGCCATATATTTGTGCTGTTATCTCAGCTTGTGCTGACTGTCCCAAATAGCGCAAATTTCAGGAAAGGAGGCGATCATCTTCGTATAAAAGATAATACGCAGAAACTAACAGATAACCATACACAAAAGAATCAGAAAGGAAGGATTTAAGAGAATGAACGTGAAAAAGAAAGCACGTAGGGTGATGTCAGGATTACTGACAGCAGTAACGGTCCTATCGACGGTACTCTCTCCCGTTGTTGCCTATGCTTCTGATGATGCCGGATCTGTAAAAAAGATTCCGTATTATGAGGAGATCAAGGATCAGCTGGATGAGGATGAGGTTGTAACTGCAAAGGATTATGAGATCAAGGTTGGAGATAATTTCGATGTAAAGAGTGATTATACCGGTCTTACAATCCAGGATGACAGCAAAGTAAAAGTTACATTTCAGGAAGCAAAAGATACGGACGGGAATGACTTTTCTACCGATTATGCCAATTCCTATAAGGTAGTCTATTATGTAGAACCACAGACAACGGATCACCCAACCTACCAGATCAATCGAAAGATCGTGGTAAAAGAAGCGGATCAACAGAAAAATTCGCAGTCAGAAAGTTCTTCTGATCAGGATGCTGGTTCTTCCGATAAGACAGAGACAGAGGATTCTCAGGCTGACTCGTCTACAGAGGAAACTGGTGCTGCTAAAACGGAGAGCAAAACAGAACTGACAGAAAAAGAATTTGATGCAGAGATCGAAGCAACGGAGAATCAGGAGACAGTTGATCCGGAAACCGGGATCACACTCTCTGAGGTCATGCAGGAAACTGTTGACCAGGAAGTTGCCCTTGCAGATCTTGAAGCAGGCGAAAGTATTACTTTTGATATGCCAATGATGCTCGCTTCCGGTGAAACAGGAACAAAGTCTGTCACAGTTACAGCCGGTTCCTGGTACTATTACGCAGACTATGGATTAGGTTCTTATCTGACTTGTCCATATTATGTGAAATGGGGAAGCATCAATGCAACAGCATACTGCGTTGAACCTTCTAAAAAAGGACCGGGGAATGGAACTTATACGATCCAGAAACTTGCCGACGGAAAGACACTTGCAAAGGTCTGCTATTACGGAACAAAAGCAAGTGATGAGAATGGTTTCTTCGATGAGAAGCATCCGGATTTCCCGGCAGGAAAGAGATTCATCATTACCCATATCGCAGCGTCTTATGCAAATGGATCCAGTGACTGGGCATCCGGAACCAATGCGACAGGAAAGAACCTGGCAATGGAACTTTATAACTATTGTGTAAATATGCCGGACATTCCGTCTGTAGATATGAGCTTTTCAGAATCTAATGTAAAGGCTTATGTGGAAGGAAACAGCCAACGAACAAGTGTGATCACATTCAAAGCAGATAAACTGCAGACGATTACATTTAAGCTGCCAAGTGGTGTAAAGCTTGTAAATGTGACAACCGGTAAAACCAGTGCTGCAGGAGCAAGTGTAGAAATCAGTGGAGGTACACAGTTTTATCTGACAGCACCACTTGATCAGGCAGAGAGTGTCAGTGCTACATTTTCTTCTCAGATGAAGGGAAGCATTGATAAAGAATATTCTGCTTACAAGATTGTAACAGGATCCGGAACACAGGATCTGGCGCTTGTTTTCGGTGAAGGTGTCGGAAATGAGAAATATGTGGACTTTAAAGTAACCTGGACAAAAGAATGCAAGGTATCCATTGTAAAGAAAGACCAGGATACAGGAAATGCACTGGCTGGTGCAGTGTACGGGATCTATTCCGATGCTACATGTACAAAGATGATCGCAGAGATGCCTGCAACAGATCAGAATGGTGCTTCACAGCTCACAATGGAAAAGACACAGGAAGTTGTTTATCTGAAAGAAATCTCTGTTCCAACAGGATATCAGATCGATACAAAGTCTTATAATGTGACTCTTGCTATCGGAAAGACAACGACCAAAAATGCAACGGATAAGCGAACAAATGCAAAGCTCAACATTGCAAAACAGGATGCTGAGACAGGCAATGAAGCTCAGGGAGATGCAACACTGGAAGGTGCGGTATATGGCCTTTATGCAAGAGAAGACATTGTTCATCCGGATGGAAGAACCGGGACAATCTATAAGAAAGACACCCTGATCACATCCCTGACAACGGATAAGAATGGCGAAGCATCTGTATCGGATCTGTATCTTGGAAAGTATTATCTGAAAGAGCTTAGTGCTCCGGTGGGATACGTACTGGATCCGACAGAACATGATGTGGACTGTACTTACGAAGGTGCTACTGTTCCGACAGTAGAAAGAACTTCTGTATGTAAAGAAACCGTCATCAAGCAGCCGTTCCAGATCATCAAGGCTGCAAACAACGGAAAGACCGATGCAGATCTTCTGCAGGGAGTTGGTTTTTCCGCATGGCTTGTCAGTGATCTGAAAGTAAAAGCAGATGGAAGTTATGATTTTGATTCAGCCAGACCAGTTGTACTGACTGCAGATGGCCAGACAGAAATGTTTACCGATGAAAAAGGATATGCAAAATCGATTCCGCTTCCATATGGAACTTATGTGGTAAGAGAAACCACAAGCAAACACAACTATGCACCGGTCGATGATTTTGTAGTGAAGATCACAGAGAATCATCCGGATACTCCGCAGACATGGCGAGTGCTGTTGGATAAAGAATTCAAAGCAAAATTAAAGATCATTAAAAAGGATGCAGAAACACAGAAATCTGTACTTCTGGCAAATACTGAATTCAAGGTATACGACCTGGATAATCAGAAATATGTGGAACAGACAACATCCTATCCGAAGCCAACGGTACACAAATCTTATTTCACAAATGAGGAAGGATACCTGGTACTGCCGAGAAATCTGAAACCTGGCAACTACAGGATTGAGGAAGTGACGGCACCCGATGGGTACACGATATCCAAAAACTATGTGACAGTTGCAGTTGATACAGATACTGCTTATCTGACTGATCCTGTCACAGGAGATGCAGTCATTGATGTGGAATATACCAATGCCCCGGTCAAAGGTCAGTTAAAGATCTATAAACAGGGGGAAGTGTTAAAAGGATTTGATAAGGATTTCCAGTATGAAATGACTGGACTTTCAGGTGCAGAATTTGAAATCTATGCGGCAGAGAATATCTATACTGCCGATCATCAGGTAGATGCAGATGGACAGAGAACTCTGTATTTTGCAAAGGATGCACTGGTGGCAACCGTCACAACGGATGCAGATGGTTATGCAACCGTAAAGAACCTTCCACTTGGCAGATACTATGTCAAAGAGAAGAATGCACCGGACACTTATGTGTTAAATACTGTGTCGGAAAATGTCGAATTTGCTTATGCGGATCAGGATACCGCAGTGATCGAGAAAGAAATCTCTGTCACAAATGAACGACAGAAAGTGTCGATTACGGTCGAAAAACAGGATGCTGAGACGGGCAATACAGTAGCCGGAGCTGTATTCGGTATTTATAACGCAAAAGACATCCAGACGAAAGATGGAACAGTGATTGTCAAAGCAGATACTCTTTTACAGGAAATCACTTCTGATAACGATGGTCTTGCAGCATGTACGCTGGATCTTCCACTTGGAAGCTATTATGTAAAAGAACTGAAAGCACCGGATGGATTCGTATCTTCTGATGAAGTACTGAGATTTGATGCTTCTTATCAGGGACAGAATGTGCAGACAGTAACATTAAAATCCGTAAAGAAGAACCAGCCAACAACTGTTGAGATTACAAAATCAGATGCAACAACCGGTGTAGAACTGGATGGAGCTTATCTGAAAGTAACGGATAAAGATGGAAATGTGGTAGACAGCTGGACATCTTCCAAAGATGCACCGCATGTGATCAAATATCTGAAAGTGGGTGAGACTTATACCCTCCACGAAGAATTTGCACCTCATGGTTATCTGGTAGCCAATGATGTGACATTCACAGTCAAAGATACCGGAGAGGTCCAGAAAGTGGAAATGAAGGATGAGGTACCGGTTGGTGAACTGATCATCAACAAAAAGGGAGAATTCCTGGATTCTGTTACACTGGCCGATAAGGTCAAAGGTGTGGTGGAGCATATTTTCAATTATGTAACCGGAAAGCTGACAGATGTTACTTTTGAAGTCTATGCTGAGGAAGATATTAAAGCTGCAGATGGCGTCAGTGACGATTATTATAAAAAGGATGAGCTGATCGCAACGATTAAGACAGATGAAACCGGTATTGCAAAACTGGAAAATCTTCCACTTGGTAAATACTATGTGAAAGAAACAGGAACTGCTTACGGCCATGTACTGGATGATGAGATCCGTCATGTAGATCTGACTTACGTGGATCAGAATACACCGGTTGTAGTCTATGACAAAGACTGGCAGAACAACCGTCAGAGAGTAGAAGTCAGTGTACTTAAGAAAGAAAAAGATTCTGACCGTACACTGGAAGGAGCTATCTTTGGATTATTTGCCAAAGAAGACATTAAGTCTGAGACAACTGGTAAAGTCCTGATCGAAGCCGATGAGATCATTGAACTGAAATCTACGGATGAAGAAGGAAAGATCACATTTGTTGCAGATCTTCCAATAGGAGCAGCTTACTATGTAAAAGAGCTCTATGCACCGGACGGATTCGTAACCAACGACGAAGTAAAGGAATTTACCTTTGAGTATGCAGGTGAGGATCAGCCGACTGTAACCTATGATTTTACCTTTGAAAATCGGCCAACCGTTGTAGAATTTACCAAATCCAGTCTGACAACTGGAAAAGAACTTCCAGGATGTAAGCTGAAAGTGGTAGATGCTGATGGAAATATCGTGGATGAATGGACTTCCGGTAAAGAAGCACATGTGATCCGTGAGCTGACTGTCGGAAAAGAATACACACTGGTTGAAACAAAACCGGCTGATGATTATGTGACAGCTGAAAGCGTGAAATTCACGATCAAAGATACTGCCGATGTGCAGAAAGTTGAGATGAAGGATGATGTGACGAAGGTGAAAATCTCCAAACAGGATATCGCCGGAAAAGAACTTCCGGGAGCAAAACTCACGATCCTTGATCAGGATGGAAAAGTTGTCGAAAGCTGGACCAGCACAGAGAAAGCACATTACATCGAAATGCTTCCGATCGGAAAATACACTCTCCGTGAAGAAACAGCACCGGATGGCTATCTGGTTGCAAAAGATGTGGAATTCGAAGTAAAGGATACCGGTGAAGTACAGCATGTAACCATGGTGGATGAGGAAAAACCGGCAGAAAAGACACCGGAAGGTGGAAAAACTGTCAGTGATTCACCAAAGACTGGGGATAACACCAATCTGTGGCTGTGGTTTATGCTTCTCGGCATTGGTGCGACTGGTACAGGAACCCTTGCATTTATGAGAAAAAAGAAACACTAGTCAAATAAGAATGAGCGTTCATGGAAACCGAAAGGAATCTGTGGACGCTTTTTTAGATGGGAGAAACCATGAGAAATATCATTATTTTTGTTGCTCTTCTGGGAGCAGCGGCAATATTTACAGTTTTGTATTGTCTCATTGCTGCCGGAAGTCAGGCAGAGAAAAAACTGACAGAAATCATGAGAAAAGAGGAAGAACAGAATGAAGACAAATAAAGATCTGATCATAGAACCAAATGCAACTATAGAAGGAAGAAAGTACAGCGAAGAAAAGCCATGGTCCTGTAAGTACTGTTACTGGTGGGGAGACAAAAAGAAAGGCTGTAACTTGAAGCAGTGCCATTATTTGCTTCCGGAAAAGAAAAAAGCAGTAAAAACAACACCATGTGGTGGCTGTCCGTATGGGAAGCATGTTCCATGTATCGGATATTGTATTGCCCGTCTTTATTCTGAGATGAAAGGAAAGAAAGGACGTGGGTAATTGCAGGAAGAAGTAAATCAGAAAGTGATCAGCCTGAGCATCCAGGGAGTCAAGATCACTGCCAGTGTGCTAAAAGCAGCCCTTCGGAAGTTCCTGGAAATGGACAACCGCAGGAAACAGAAAGCAACGCAGGTGAAAATGGCAGAAAAGACCGGACGGGCTCAGGAGAAAGGAAGGGAAAAAGCCAGAAAAAAGATTGAAAAGAAAAAGCCACATGGAAAGCAGACCATCAAGCAGCTGAATGCACAGGGAGTACAGCTTTCCAACTTAAAGATCACAGATGAAAATATCAAATCCTTTGACCGTGTGGCAAGAAAATACGGCATTGATTACAGCCTGAAAAAAGAAGTCGGTGCGGATCCACCGAAATATCTGGTCTTCTTTAAGGCCAAAGATGTGGATGTGATGACAGCGGCTTTCCGGGAATATGCCGGAGTAGAACTGAAAAAGAAACAGGTGAAGAAACCATCTGTCAGAAAGAAACTGCAGAAATCTGTAGAAAGAAAAGCAAAGCACCGCCAGCGTGTGAAGCAAAGACAAAAATCCAGAGGTCAGGAACGATGATCCAGGAGAAATTACAGAAGATCCAAATCAAACAACTGGTGATCTTAAATCTCCCATATTTCTTTATCTTCTATGTAGCGGATAAAGGATCCTGGCTGTACCGGCATTGCCTGGGAGAAAGCATGCTCCAGAGACTTGGCGTGATGTTAGTCAATTTCTGACTGGCATTTTTAAGCTGGCTGCCAAGTATCGTAAAAACGCAAAGAAGTTTCGGCAGGGTGTGGAGTATGGATCCGCCAGATGGGGAAATAGAAAAGACATCGAACCCTTCATGGATCCGGTCTTTGAAAACAATGTCATCCTCACAGAAACGGAACGTCTGACTATGAACAGCCGACCAAAAGCTCCAAAGTATGCCAGAAATAAGAATGTGATCGTCATCGGTGGTTCCGGATCCGGTAAGACAAGATTCTATGTGAAGCCCAACCTTATGCAGATGACGGACCACGTATCCTATGTGGTCACCGATCCGAAGGGAACGATCATCGTTGAATGTGGAAAGATGCTTGTAAATGGAGGCTACCGGATCAAGGTATTGAATACGATCAACTTTAAAAAGTCCATGCATTACAATCCGTTTCATTATATCCGGAGTGAAAAAGACATCTTAAAGCTGGTCAATACCATTATCGCAAATACGAAGGGTGAGGGCGAAAAATCAACGGAAGATTTCTGGGTCAAGGCCGAACGTCTTTTGTATTCTGCACTGATCGGATACATCTGGTATGAGGCACCAGAGGAAGAACAGAACTTTGCTACTTTGCTGGAATTTATCAATGCCAGTGAGACCAGGGAAGATGATGAAGAATTTAAGAATGCAGTAGATGAATTGTTTGAAGAACTGGAAGCAGAAAATCCGGAACACTTTGCGGTCCGTCAGTATAGAAAATATAAGCTTGCTGCTGGCAAAACTGCAAAATCGATTTTGATTTCCTGTGGTGCCAGACTTGCACCATTTGATATTCAGGAGCTAAGAGAAATCATGTCGTATGACGAGATGGAACTGGATATGATTGGTGACCAGAGAACAGCCATGTTTGTCATCATCAGTGATACAGATGACACATTTAACTTTGTGGTAGCGATCATGTACACCCAGCTCTTTAACCTTCTTTGTGATAAAGCGGATGATGAGCATGGAGGCAGGCTTCCTTATCATGTACGGCTGCTTCTTGATGAGTTCAGCAATATCGGACAGATTCCAAAATTCGACAAATTGATTGCTACGATCCGAAGCAGGGAAATCTCCGCTTCTATCATTCTGCAGTCACAATCTCAGCTGAAAACCATCTATAAGGATGCTGCTGAGACGATCACGGGTAACTGTGTGCGCCCAGAAGTCGCCAGCGCAATATAAATTGGCGACGTGGTACTTACAGGATACCGCCTTTAGCAAGCGGTAGGTAAAAGTATCAGGTGATGAAAAATCACAACCTATTATTCTACAACTTATCCGAGAGGGGAAACCCGAAGGGGAGTGTAGCATGTTGTTGTTCCAGTTGGAACGTAAATAGGAAAGGCGCTAATCCTATGCGTCAGAATATTTAAGAATAAAAATCAGTGTATGAGGTACAAAGCTAAACTGCCTAAACGATAGCCAGAGTGGGGGAACCCGTGCCCTGCATACGAAAAGGATTGAAACGTATGCTTTTCATGTTGGTTTCATTTCGCAGTTATGAAAGCAAGCGATACTCATGAAAGAGCGACCGCAAGACAGCGGATAAATGGCGAAAGTCGGTGCCGACAACACTGAATGCTAATCCTGTATTTACTAACTGGGGATGACCTAAACCTGGTAACAGGCATGGTCACACAGCTCCCATAGTAGTCCGAGACGTTAATGACGTTCACATGGCAAAGGGGAGCAGCTTATCAGAAAATACTAAAATGAAGGAAGGTGCGAGAGGCATTGAGAAATCCAACTGAGGTATTGAAAAATTTGATGGAAAAATCAAAGAATGAAACTTACAGATTTCAGAGGTTATACAGAAATCTGTACAATCCGGAGTTTTATTGGCTTGCGTATAAAAACATTTATGCTAATGATGGCAGTATGACTGCCGGAGCTGATGGAACAACGATTGATGGCATGGGTAACGAGAGAATTGAGAGGATTATTTTATCCTTAAAAGACCGCAGTTACCAACCAAAGCCTGCAAGAAGAGAATATATTGCAAAGAAAAACAGCAGTAAAAAGCGTCCTCTGGGTATTCAGTCGGGGGATGATAAACTCGTGCAGGAAGTCGTTAAGATGATTTTGGAGAGTATTTATGAGCCTGTGTTCAGTAATAAATCACATGGGTTCAGACCAAACAGAAGCTGTCAGACAGCACTGAAACAGATACAGAACACCTTTACTGGTGCGAACTGGTTTGTAGAGGGAGATATACACGCATGTTTTGACAGTTTTGACCACCATGTAGTTATTGACCTCTTGAGAAAGAGGATTGATGACGAAGCGTTTATCCAGCTTATATGGAAATTCCTAAAGGCAGGATATATGGAACAATGGACGTTCAATAGAACTTACAGCGGAGTACCGCAGGGTTCGGGAGTCAGTCCAGTGTTGGCAAACATTTATCTTCATGAATTGGATAAATTCATGGAAAACTATGCAGAAAACTTCAATACAGAAGCTAAGAGGAAACATTTTTCTACTGCATATAAGTCCAGTGTCGGTAAGGCATACAGATATAGGAAAAAGGGCAGAGAGATATGGGATAGTCTGTCCGATGAAGAAAAGAAAATCAGATGTAAAAATCTTAAGGAACTGGAAATGATTGAAAAATCTACAACACCTTATGTCTATAACGACAGTAATTATAAAAGGGTGCAGTATACGAGATATGCGGATGATTTTATCATTGGAGTTATTGGTAGCAAAGCAGACGCAGAAGCTATCAAGAAAGACGTGAAAATATTCCTGCAAAAAGCATTGAAATTAGAAATGTCAGACACTAAGACAAAGGTTACGCACACTGGAGGCAGAGCAAGATTTTTAGGTTACGATATTACCGTATCAAGAGTACAAACACTCAAAAAGACTTCTAACGGAAAAGTTCAAAGATGTCAGACAGGAGTTGTTAAACTGTATGTTCCACGCGAAAAATGGGTGGGTAAGTTAATTGAGTACAAAGCAATAAAAATCAAAATCAACGAAAACGGAAAAGAGAGATTTGTAGCCCTTCACAGGGGAAAACTGGTAAACCAGAGCGACATTGAAATTCTCGCAAGATACAATGCAGAAGTACGTGGACTATATAATTATTACTCCATAGCGAATGACTCCTTTAAAATAGGGAGATTTGCCAATGTAATGAAATACAGCATGTATAAAACATTTGCGTGCAAGTATAAGACAAATGTTCATGAGATTAAGCGGAGATATTGCAGAAACGATTTATTCACAGTTGCGTATGAAACAAGACAGGGAACGAAAACAACAACATTCTATAGGGATGGTTATAAAAGGAAGGAATGTGCTACAAAGTTTGATAATGTAAGCGAACTTCCACAGTTTTCAAAATATGCCAAGACTAACACTCTCAAACAGAGAGTGGAACGTCATACTTGTGAATTATGCCAAAAAGACTGTAGAAATCTGGTAATACACCAAGTTAAGAAACTCAAAGATTTAAAGGGAAATGCAGAGTGGGTACTTCTCATGCGTAAAAGGAGACGAAAAACACTCGTGGTATGTCCCGAATGCCATAATTTAATTCATTCATAACACCGCAAATGATAAGCGGAAAGCCGTATACATCGAGAGGTGTACGTGCGGTTTGGGAGGGAGTGGAAGCAAGTCCTTTTCGGAGGATGAGCAGAAGCTTACCTCATGACACCGTTCTTTTCCTGGGTGGAAAGGAAAGTTCCACACTGAAAGAAATATCAGAAACCCTGGGCAAGGAAACCATTGATCTTTACAACACATCAGATACCAGAGGCAGCAACCGCTCCTATGGACTGAACTATCAAAAGACTGGAAAAGAACTGATGAGTAGAGATGAGCTGGCGGTCATGGATGGAGAAAAATGTATCTTACAGCTTCGAGGAGTCCGGCCGTTTTTAAGCAACAAATATGACATCACAAAGCATAAACGTTACAAGGAACTGGCTGATTATGATAAGAAAAATGCTTTTGATGTTGAAAAATATCTGGAACACCGGCTGGTACTTCCGAAAGATGCGGAGTTTGAATTATATGAATGCAATGTAACAGAAGAAGAGATAAAATCTATGGAATCCTTAACAGAAAATTATGATTAAAAGATAAGATGTGAGAAAATAGGTTGTATTCTAGCTAGAATTTGCATATAATAAAGGTGAAAGAGAGGTGTATGCAATATGACAGTTGATACAAATACAATGATATCTATTACAGAAGCAAATCAGAATTTTTCAAAAGTTGCACGATTGGTTGATGAACATGGAACCGCTGTTATTTTAAAAAATAATGTTCCCCGATATCTTGTTATAGATTTCAGTAAGGCAGATCAGGAAAAAACAGCACCAACAGAAGATGTAATGGCGATATCAGAACGTCTGATTAAAGAAAATATGGAAGCATATAAGGTACTTGCGAAATGATTACATTGACTAAAGAACAGGTATTGATGCTTCATGATCAGCTGATAGAAGCCACTGGTGGCAGCAAGGGCATAAGAGATGAGGGAATGTTGGAATCAGCACTTATGAATCCATACCAATCATTTGGCGGGATAGAACTTTATCCAAGCATTCAAGCCAAAGCAGCTCAGCTGTGTTTTGGAATTGTGAAAGATCATCCTATGATTGATGGAAACAAACGACTTGGTACTCATGTAATGCTTGTGTTTTTGGTATTGAATGGTTATGAATTATCATATAGCCAAAAAGAATTGAGTGATACGATATTATTACTTGCAGCGGGGAAATTACAGTCGGAAGATATTTTGCAATGGATTATTGAGCATCAAAAATAAATAAAGATTTTAAGCAGTTACAGACCGGAAAAGTTTGTAACTGTTTTTTTGTGTCTAAAAACGAGGAGGTAGCGATGAAATTATATAGTATTCGGTCACCAACAAAATGAAACTATAACAAAAAACACAGAAAAATTAAGAAGGGAGGTGAACATGCATATGGGATTTTTCAGTAGTGCTATCAATATCCTTCAAACACTGGTCGTTGCCATTGGTGCAGGTCTTGGTGTATGGGGAGTAATCAACCTGAT
>CAVBPN010000236.1:10997-12575 GCA_963597235.1 bacterium | reverse complement strand
TGTATTTCCTAAATTGTTTTCTGCCATTTTTTCTCACGTCCTTAATAAGATTTCCCTTTTATTTTAATATAATTCCATATAAAATACAAGAACACATTTTCAGAACAGTCGTTCTCACTTTTATTTACATAAATATATGTTCTTATACTTCTTCTGTTTCCAGAATGTGATCTTTCGCAAATCCGACTGCTTTTACTGTTACAAGATCATTCACCTGATGTGCATCTGTTTTACATATCACTGCACGCACATATTCTCTGCTGTGGCCTACGTACCACTGTTTTCCGTCGAGCTCAATCTCTTCCTCAAGAAGAAGTTCCAGTTCTTTTCCGCTCATTGCTTCTTCGTATTCTTTTGCACGGATCTCATGCAGTTCCAGCATCTTATCGCTGCGCACTGCTTTCTCAGCTTCTGTCAGCTGTCCATTCATTGCAGCCGCCTTTGTTCCATGTCTTCTGGAATATTTAAAAATGTGTGTTTCATAAAAATGAATGTTTTTTACAAATTTATAGGATTCCTCAAAATCTTCTTCTGTTTCCTGCGGAAATCCGACAATCACATCCGTCGTGAGTGCCGGTGCCGGATAAAACTTCCGGATCAGTGCACATTTTTCGGCATATTCTTCTGCACTGTAACGGCGATTCATATTTTTCAGGGTTTTGTTGCATCCGCTCTGTAAGGATAAATGGAAATGCGGGCATACTTTTCCGGTAGCTGTGATTCCTTCCAGAAACTCTTCCGTAATGATTCTTGGTTCCAGTGATCCCAGACGGATTCTCTTGATTCCCTCGACCTTACTTACCTCCCGGATCAGTGAAAGAAGGCTTTCTCTTTCTTCTTTCGGAAAATCTATGCCATAGGAGCTTAAGTGAATTCCGGTGAGGACTACTTCTTTATATCCTTTTGCTGCCAGAGTCTCTACTTCCTTTAATACATCTTCAATTTTTCTGCTGCGGACACGGCCTCTTGCAAACGGAATAATGCAGTAGGTGCAGAACTGGTTACATCCATCCTGTACTTTAATATAAGCACGTACATGCTCTGCAGTTGATGCAATAGAAAGTTCTTCATATTCTTTTGTGTGGTTGATTTCAATCACCTGCACCTGCTTTGCATGTTCTTTCTCATATTCTTCCAGTGCTTCGACGATCTGTGTCTTTTGATTATTTCCAAGGATGAGGTCTACTGCAACATCCTCTTTCAGTTTTTCTGTATCTGCCTGTGCATAGCAGCCGGTTGCTACAACGATCGCATCCGGATTCATTTTTTTTGCTTTATGGAGCATCTGTCTGGATTTACGATCCGCGATGTTGGTAACCGTGCAGGTATTGATCACGTAGACATCCGCTCCTTCTTCAAAAGGAACAGTCTCATAACCTGCATTTTCGAGAAGCTGCTGCATGGCCTCTACTTCGTATGCATTTACTTTGCAGCCCAGATTATGAAGGGCAACCTTTTTCTTCATATTTAACCTCATATATTTCTGATAATATTACTGTTTTCTGTCTGTAGTTTTCTGATAATTTCCCTTATGAACGATTAGTAAATTTTCCTTTTTCCCTTGACTTTTCGAAATGG
>CAVBPN010000236.1:9554-10987 GCA_963597235.1 bacterium | reverse complement strand
AAATGGTACGGGTAAGATTAATAGCATAATAACACTAAATAGGGAGGATCTCAAAATGAAAACATTAAAAATCTCGCTGAATTCAATCGATAAAGTGAAAGCATTTGTAAACGAGATCAGTAAATTCGACTGTGATTTTGATTTAGTATCCGGAAGATATGTAATCGATGCAAAATCCATCATGGGTATCTTCAGCTTAGATTTATCCAAACCAATCAACCTGAATATCCACGCAGAAGGCAGTACTCTTGACAGCATTCTGGCAATCGTTCAGCCATACGTAATTGACTGATCCGCAGTGATTCTCTTTTGAGACATCAAACAAGATAAAACAGTCATAAAACAGCTTCTTTGCTTTAGCATAAGAAGCTGTTTTTTATTTCTGATTACTGAATTACTGAATTTCAATCACTTCTGTACTTGCCAGAGCCTCTTCCATCAGCTGGGCGATCTTCTCGTTCAGTTTTTCCTCAGATCTGTGGATCACTTTCAGATTCGGCTTTGTTACCGGATGTTTTGCTACAAAGATCGTGCAGCAGTCTTCAAACGGCTGGATAGATGTCTCAAATGTATTGATCTTTCTGGAAATCTGTACGATTTCTTCTTTATCAAATCCAATGACCGGACGATATACCGGCAGCTCACATACTTCATCTGTTGCGGCAAGGCTCTGTAAGGTCTGGCTTGCAACCTGCCCAATGCTCTCTCCTGTGATCAGTCCAAGGCATTTATCTTTGCGGGCAAAATACTCTGCAATGCGCATCATATAACGACGCATGATAATGGTCAGTTCTTCATGCGGGCACTGATCATAGATATACAGCTGAATGTCCGTAAAGTTGACTACATGCAGGCGGATCGGTCCACTGTAGCGAGCCACAAGTTTCGCAAGATCTACGACTTTCTGTTTTGCACGCTCACTGGTGTACGGCGGTGCATGGAAATAAACAGCTTCGATCTTAACTCCACGTTTTGCGATCATATAACCGGCTACCGGACTGTCGATACCGCCGGAAAGAAGAAGCATCGCTTTTCCGTTTGTTCCGATCGGCATTCCTCCCGGTCCCGGAAGTGTCTCAGAATATACGTAGATCTTGTCACGTATCTCTACTGATAATGTCATCTCCGGATTGTGTACATCTACCGATGCCTCCGGGAATGCGTCCAGAATCTTCTCCCCGATTGCTGCACTTACTTCCATAGAAGTGATCGGATAAGACTTCTTTGCTCGTCTTGTGTATACCTTAAAGGAACCGTTGTATCCCGGATATCTTGCTTCCATATAGGAGACAACATCTTTTGCCATCTGGTCGAATCCCTGATCTTCATAGATCACAACCGGGCTGATGCCAACGATACCGAATACACGCTGCAGTGCCTCTACAGCCTCATCAAAATCATATTTTTCCGGGCAGAACACATATACACGTCCC
>CAVBPN010000236.1:0-9544 GCA_963597235.1 bacterium | reverse complement strand
CGTCCCTGTTCCTTTGTTACTGTAAATTCGCCTTCTACCGGCTCCAGAGCCAGTTTCATCTGTTTTACAAGTGCATCTTCAAACAGATATCTGTTTTTTCCTTTAATGGCGATCTCTGCATATTTGATCAAAAATGCATGAAATATCATGTCTGGTATTTCCTCCTGATTTTATCCGGTCAGAGCCTCTCTGACCTGTCTGAATTTCTGTTTCTATTTTCTTGAATAACGTCTGAGCACGGGAACCAGAGTTTTCATGGTTTCCAGAAAATAATCTGCTTCCTCAATCGTATTTTCTTCACAGAAACTTAAACGAACTGTGCTTTCAATCTGATCTTTTGACATTCCCATTGCACTTAACGTTGCGCTTGGTTTTCTCTTATGACTGGAGCAGGCACTTCCTGCTGAAATATAGATGCCCTTATCTTCCAGAGAATGAAGCAGAACTTCGCTTCGAACGCCCATTACACTGATACTCAGGATCTGTGGTGCCCCCTCACGGAGCGGCATTCCGTTAATACGGATGTTTTCAATCTCAGAAAGCCCCTTCACAATATGCTCTTTGAGCTGATACATATGCTCAACATTCTCATCCAGATTCTTGTAAATCTCTCCTGCTGCTACGCCAAGACCTGCAATCCCTGGCACATTATCGGTTCCGGAACGCATGCCGCTCTGCTGACCGCCGCCAAGGATCTGAGGAATGATCTTAACTTTTTCATTGATATACAGAAATCCGATTCCTTTCGGTCCGTGGATCTTATGTCCGCTGACTGCAAGAAGATCAATTCCCATACGTTTCGGATAAATGTGATATTTACCGAATCCCTGGATTGCATCTACGTGATAGAGTGCCTTCGGACTCTTTTCGTGTACCATCTTTGCGATCTCTTCGACCGGCATCACAGTTCCGACTTCATTATTAACAAGCATGGTAGATACCATAATAGTATCCGGGCGCAGCACTGCCTCCAGTGCACTCATCTTCACTCTGCCCTGCGCATCTACCGGCAGATAAGTGATTTCAAATCCCTGCTCCTGCAGATATAATGCCGGCTGACTGACTGCCGCATGTTCTACAGAAGTGATGATGATATGGTTTCCGTTACGCTTATTTGCCATTGCACCGCCAATAAGTGCAAGGTTATCAGACTCTGTACCGCCGGAAGTAAACAGGATTTCTTTTTCCTGTACTTTCAGAATCCCGGCAATCGTCTTTGTTGCTTCTTTTACATATTTTTCTGCATCTACACCCTTAAGATGCATGGCGGAAGGATTACCGAAATCCTCTGTCATGGTCTTTACTACGATGTCTTTGACAGAATCGTAGCATCTGGTGGTTGCAGAATTATCAAAATAAACTTCCATAATTTCCTCTTATTCGTGTGAATATTAATTTGTATAAATATTAATTTTCAAGTTGGAACATCAGGACTGATAAGATTGCAAGCCCTGCAGTCTCCGTACGAAGGATACGTCTGCCAAGTGTGATCGGCTTTGCTCCTTCTTCAATCGCTGCTGCCACTTCTTTTTCTTCAAAGCCGCCCTCCGGACCGATAAAGATTCCGATGGACTGTCCCGGCTCTATGGATGCAAGGATTTCCTTCGTTTCCTGCATCCCTTTGGCAAGTTCATAAGGAATCAGTCGGATATCCATGGACTGCGCATACTTCAGAGCTTCTTTAAAGCTGAGCACCTCATGCACATTTGGAATCAGCATACGCTTTGACTGCTTCGCCGCGCTCTCTGCGATCTGCTTCCAGCGGTCAACTTTTTTCGCAGCTTTCTTTCCATCCAGTTTCACAACACAGCGTTTCGTTTCGACCGGAATGATCTCATATGCACCAAGCTCAACTGCTTTCTGGATAATCAGTTCCATTTTATCTGCTTTCGGCAGTCCCTGGAACAGATAAATCCTGCTCGGGAGCTCGTAATCCGGCTCCTGTGCATAAATGATATGAAGGAGTACCTCATCCGGACTGAAGTTTTCAATCGCACATCGATATTCCTTTTTACCGCCGTCACTGATCCAGACTTCTTCGCCCTGTTTCATACGGAGAACATTTGAAATATGATTGACATCTGTTCCGACAATGTGGATCTGATGTGCTGTCTCATCGATCTGATGTGGTTCTACAAAAAACCTCTGCATGAAATCAGTCCTTTCTTGCGGTCACGCAGACCCATTCACCCTGTCTGGTAACTTCTACCAGTGTCAGTCCGGCTTTCTGTACAACTTCTTTAACTACTTCTTCTTTAACATCAAGAATACCGGAGGTGATGTAATATGCGCCCTTCTTCATCTGATGAACGATAACCGGAGTCAACGGCACAAGTACATCAGCAAGGATGTTTGCCGCAACGATATCATATTTCTCATAACCTACCTGATCCTGAACTTCTTTGTCATCAATGATATTTCCGATCATCATGTCAAAAGTCTCGTCGACGATCTGGTTTGCTTCTTTATTATCCTGTACTGCCGGAACTGCACATGGATCAAGGTCTGTACCTACGACATGGCCTGCGCCAAGTTTCAGTGCAGTGATTCCAAGAATACCACTTCCGGTTCCCACATCAAGGAGTTCGATTCCTGGTTTTACATATTTCTTCAGCTGACGGATCACAAGCTGTGTAGTCTCATGCATACCGGTTCCAAATGCTGTGCCCGGATCGATGTGAAGGATCATCTTATCCTTATCTTCTTCCTTCACTTCTTCCCATGATGGAACGATCAGGATATCATCTACATAGAACTGATGGAAAAATTCTTTCCAGTTGTTGATCCAGTCTTTATCTTCTGTCTCGGACTCTTCAATCGTACCTTCTCCGATATCCATAAAAATACGAAGTTCTTCCAGTGCATTTCTTACATCACGAAGGATAGTTTCTTTATCTGCATCTTCTTCAAGATAAAAATTCAGATAAGCGATGCCATCATCTGCCGGGCCCTCCGGCATAATGTCTACAAACATCTGTGCCTTATCTTCTTCGGTCAGCGGCTGGTGGTCCTGGATCTCAGCACCCTCTACGCCGATTTCTGCCAGTGTGCAGATGATCATGTCTTCTGCATCTGTTTTTGTCTTAATCGTAAAACGATTCCATTTCATATATTGTAATCTCCTGTCTGTTTATCCTGTATGATAACTTTTCGATACTTTATGTTTACGATATCTGCGGTACCTGCTATACCACTAATACTTACGGATTGTTCCGCAGCAGGTTGCTTTCACAATCCTATCTAATCTAATATACATGAATCCGTAAAAAAAGAAAAGAGGGTTTTCCCTCTTTTCCTAAAAGTTTCTGTTATTCTATGGAATTTAGTCCTCAAAGGTCTCTTTGAGTTTATCCATGAAACTCTTTTTCTTCTTTTCTGATTTCTCAGCTCCGTCTTTTGAATCGGAGGCAGGCTTATTGCCGCATGCTTCATCAAACTTACGAAGAGCCTCTTTTGCTTCTTCATTCAGTTTTGTCGGAACCTGAACAATCAGTGTTACGTAGTGATCACCGCGGATATTTTTATTTCTGAGAGAAGGTACACCTTTTCCTTTCAGACGGATACGTGTATCTGTCTGTGTTCCCGCTTTCACTTCGTAAGCAACGTCTCCATCTACTGTATTGATATGGATTTCTCCACCAAGTGCTGCCTGTGCATAGGTAAGCGGAGCTGTAGAGAAGATGTTCATATCCTGTCTCTGGAAGATCGGATGACGTGCAACGTTTACTTCTACAAGCAAATCGCCTCTCGGACCGCCATTGGTTCCCGGTTCTCCCTTTTCACGGATACGGATGCTCTGTCCATTATCGATACCGGCCGGAATAGAAACCTGAATCTTCTTTCTGGAAGAAGTATATCCTGTTCCACGGCAGGAAGTACATTTTTCTTTAATGATCTTACCGGTTCCGTTACAGTCCGGACAGGTCTGTACATTTCGAACCATACCAAACATGGACTGCTGGGTATAAACGATCTGGCCTTCTCCATGGCATTTCGGACAGGTAGTCGGCTCTGTTCCCGGTTTTGCACCGGTTCCGTGACAGGTGGTACATTCATCTTTCAGAACGATCTCCAGTTCCTTGTCACATCCAAACACTGCCTCTTCAAATGTAATATTCACACGGGCACGTAAGTTCGCACCTTTCATCGGACCATTATTGGCACGACGTCTTCCGCCGCCTCCAAACAGATCTCCGAAAATATCACCGAAGATATCACCCATGTCTGCACCGTTAAAGTCAAATCCACCAAAGCCGCCGGCTCCACCGCCGCCCTGCTCAAATGCTGCATGGCCAAACTGGTCGTACTGATGTCTCTTATCTGCATCACTCAAGACACTGTAAGCCTCTGTTGCTTCTTTGAACTTTGCTTCTGCTTCTTTGTCTCCCGGATTTACATCCGGATGATATTTCTTGGCTAATTTTCGATATGCGCTTTTTAATTCTGAATCACTGGCAGTCTTGCTGACACCCAGGACCTCATAGTAATCTCTTTTATCAGCCATCTTTTCTCTTTCCTATATGTTAGATTTGCATTGTTGCTCTTAATGCAGCCATATGCCGCACCGAGATATTATTATAATCCTCCAATGCCACTCATGCAAGCATGAATGGCATCTGAGAGTTTAAATCTTATAATTTTTTATGATCTGTCAGACCTCTTTATAATCAGCATCTACAACATCATCGCCATATCCGGCTTCATTTCCGCCCTGAGCTGCGCCTGCTCCCGGGTTCGGGCCAGCCTGGCCGCCTGCCTGCTGTGTCTGCTCATACATTTTAGCGAAAAGTTTCTGAGCACTTTCCATCATCTTTTCCTGAGCTGCTTTGATGTCAGCAATCTGAGCATCTGTCAGTTCTGCGTTTGCTGTCTGAGCAAGGAGATCCTTCAGTGCGTTCAGGTCTGTCTCAACTGCTGCTTTATCGTTAGCGTCGATCTTGTCGCCAGCTTCTTTCAGTGCATTCTCAACCTGGAATACCATGGAGTCTGCGTTATTTCTTGTATCAATTCCCTCTTTACGTTTCTTATCCTGAGCTTCGAATTCAGCAGCTTCTTTGACTGCTTTGTCGATCTCAGAATCAGACATGTTAGAACCGGCTGTGATTGTGATGTGCTGTTCTTTACCTGTTCCGAGGTCTTTAGCAGATACGTTTACGATACCGTTGGCATCGATATCGAATGTAACCTCGATCTGCGGAACACCACGACGTGCTGGCGGGATTCCATCCAGACGGAACTGACCAAGGGATTTGTTATCTTTCGCGAACTGACGCTCACCCTGTACAACGTTGATATCTACTGCTGTCTGGTTATCTGCTGCTGTGGAGAAGATCTGGCTCTTCTTGGTCGGGATTGTTGTATTTCTCTCGATCAGACGAGTTGCAATACCACCCATTGTCTCGATGGACAGTGACAGCGGAGTAACATCCAGAAGAAGGATATCACCGGCACCTGCATCACCTGCAAGTTTACCACCCTGTACGGAAGCACCAAGTGCAACACATTCATCCGGGTTCAGGGATTTGCTTGGTTCTTTACCTGTAAGCTGTTTTACTTTGTCCTGTACAGCCGGGATACGTGTAGATCCACCTACCAGAAGTACCTGACCAAGTTCGGAAGCTGTGATACCTGCATCAGAAAGTGCACGGCGAACCGGCTCTGCTGTTTTTTCTACCAGGTCGTGTGTCAGCTCATCAAATTTAGCTCTTGTAAGGTTCATATCGAAATGCTTCGGTCCTTCTGCTGTTGCAGTGATGAACGGAAGGTTGATGTTTGTTGTTGTTGCGGAAGAAAGTTCTTTCTTAGCTTTCTCTGCTGCTTCTTTCAGTCTCTGAAGAGCCATCTTATCTGTGCTCAGGTCTACACCTTCAGCTTTTTTGAATTCTTCGATCATCCAGTCTGTAACTTTCTGGTCAAAGTCATCACCACCAAGACGGTTGTTACCAGCTGTGGAAAGAACTTCGATAACACCATCACCGATCTCGATAACAGATACATCAAATGTACCACCACCTAAGTCGTAAACCATGATCTTCTGCTCTTTTTCGTTATCAAGGCCATATGCAAGGGCTGCTGCTGTAGGCTCGTTGATGATACGTTTTACATCAAGACCTGCAATCTTACCGGCATCTTTTGTTGCCTGACGCTGAGCATCGTTGAAGTAAGCCGGAACAGTGATAACAGCTTCTGTTACGCTTTCTCCGAGATATCCCTCTGCATCTTTTTTCAGTTTCTGAAGGATCATAGCGGAGATTTCCTGTGGAGAGTATTTCTTCTCATCGATTGTTACACGATAATCTGTCCCCATCTCTCTCTTGATGGAGGAGATTGTTCTCTCTGCGTTTGTTACTGCCTGACGTTTTGCAGGTTCACCAACAAGACGTTCTCCTGTTTTTGTGAATGCAACTACAGACGGTGTAGTTCTTGCTCCTTCTGTATTAGCAATAACGGTTGGCTGTCCACCTTCCATTACAGCTACACAACTGTTTGTTGTACCTAAGTCAATACCAATGATTTTTCCCATGATAATATTCCTCCTGTTTATATCTAAGATTATTAAATATTCAATTAAAGAAGTTCCTTCGAACGCCCTTTAAGTGTCCCTCCGAAATCAAGATGCTCAGCGCATCTTACGTGCTTCGCACTTCTGATTTCGTCAGGATCGTGCCAGAAAAAGTAAATGTCTGCTCCGCAGCCGCTTCCTTTTTCCTTGAGCACGATCAGTTAGCAACTTTTACCATGCTGTGGCGGACTACAAATCCTTTATAGGTGTATCCTTTCTGAAGCTCCTCCACAACAATGTTGTCTCCAACGGATTCATCCTCTACATGCATCACTGCATTATGGAAATCCGGATTGAATTCTTTATCAACAGCTTCGATCGGTTCTACTCCCAGACCTTCCAGTGTAGTGGTAAGCTGTTTGTAGATTTTTTCCATACCTTCGGCAAACGGCTCATCTTCCGGAGCCTGTGCAAGACCTCTTTCGAAGTTGTCAACCACCGGAAGGATCTTCTCGATGATTTCTTTCGCTCCGATGATATACATGCTGGATTTTTCTTTCTCCGTACGTTTACGGAAGTTATCAAACTCAGCCATGCTTCGTTTCAGTCTGTCGGTCAGCTCTTCGATCTGCTGTTCCATTTTGTTATCTTTTTTCTTCTTACCGAAGAAAGAAGTTTTTCCTTTGGATTCTTTATCTGTTTCCCTGTCATCTTCGGCTGCAGCTTCTGCTTCTTCCTGTTCAGCTCCTGCTGTTGCTTCCGGTGACTCCTCCACTGGCTCTGCTACAGTTTCATTTTCTGGAGTTTCTTTCTCAGTTTCATCCTGTACACCAGTTACATCTTTATTTGTTTCTGACACGTTTCTTCTACCGCCTTTCCAGTCTGACAGCTAACTGTCTTAGTTACTTTTATTTTTCTTGAATACCTCGTCGAGTTCAACCTTGAGGGTCTTCAGACTATTTACTACATTTTCATAATCCATTCGCTTCGGTCCTACAATGCCGATCGTTCCATGCATTCCCTCACCAAGCTCATATGTTGCAGTAACTACACTGCAGTCCTTCATGGTTGAGATCGGAAGTTCATCTCCGATATACACCTGAACTCCGGTATTATCATCTGCCATTCGCTCCCTGACCAGATCGACCAGCTGCTGTTTCTCTTCAAATGTAGAAATCAGCTCGGTGGCTCTTGTCTTATCAGACAGCTCCGGATATTTAAAGAAGTTCGTAGCACCTGACGTATAGATTTCCAGATCGTCTTCATCGACATGAATGGTCGCTGCAACTGCATCCAGCACTCTTGCTACCAGTCCGCTGTGGATTCCTGCCTGTTCTTTCAACCTGGCGATCATGCCAAGATTGATATCCTGTATCGGCAGTCCATTCAGATTGGTATTAAGGAGAAGGTTGAGCTTCAGGAGTGTCTCATCATCCATCTCTTCATCCAGATCAATGATCTGATTACGAATCACATTTCCCTCGCAGACAACCACCGCTACCAACTGCAGCTCATTGACACGGGACAGCTGAATAAATTTCAGTTTATTTCCGCTGTACTGAGGAACCGAAACCATCGTCGCATAATTTGTATTCGAAGCCAGAACCCGTGCTACATTCTTAAGCACTTTCTCCATCTTATCGGTCTTCTCAATCATCAGATTACGGATTTCAGCAATCTCGTCTTCCTTTTCCTTCATCAGTTCGTCCACATAAAGCCGATAGCCTTTATCAGAAGGGATTCTTCCTGCCGATGTATGCGGCTGAACGATGTAACCCATGTCCGTCAGATCAGACATTTCATTTCGGATTGTTGCTGAGCTGACATTCAGGTCTGCATCCTTGGATATCGTCCTGGATCCGACCGGTTCGCCCGTCTCCATGTATGTCTTGATGATCGCCTTGAGAATTCGTTTCTTACGATCGGTCAATTGTTCATCCATGTTCTCAGCTCCTTTCCTTTTAGTCTGTTAGCACTCATTAACAAAGAGTGCTAACATCTATACTGTTAAGATAGCACTGTCATAATTGTTTGTCAACATCTAATTTATATTTTTTAAAAAAATCGAAAAAAATCACAGCACAGACACAAATCGGGAAAATCTGTCTTCCCACTTTGTTACTTTGTGTCAAAAGTACTGTGATTATGTAAATTTCTGTTCTTAATTTATTATGAATAGATTTTTAATATGATTATATGATTCGTTTACTTTCTCAGATTCCGCTTTTACGGATAGTTTCTACAGCTTCGCGGATTTTCTCCGGTGGAAGTACGAGAGCGAAACGTACATATCCTTCACCATGCGGTCCAAAACTTGCCCCAGGGGTCACAATAACACCGGCCTTTTCCATCAGTTCCATACAGAACGCCATACTGTCCGTACGTCCTCCTGGGATTCTTGCCCATACAAACATCGTTCCCTTGCCATTCGGAAGGTCCCATCCAATTTCACGAAGTCCATTACAGAGTGCATCTCTTCTTTCCTGATACATTCTGCACTGTTCCTGCACACTTTCCAGTGGGCCATTCAATGCTGCGATTGCTGCCTTCTGGATTGGCAGAAACATACCAAAGTCTATCTGGCTTCTCAGTTTACGGAGTGCCGCGATCACATCCGGACGGCCTACCAGAAAACTGATTCTTGCTCCTGTCACATTAAAGGATTTGGAAAGGCTGAAAAATTCCACACCGATTTCCTTTGCTCCTTCTGTTGCAAGGAAACTTCCGCCATGTGCCCCGTCAAAAATAATATCGCTGTATGCATTGTCATGAATGATCAGAATGTCATATTTCTTTGCAAATTCAACGATTTCTTCATACAGCCCCGGTGTTGCGATGCTTCCTACCGGATTGGACGGCAGAGAGACTACCATGTATTTTGCCTTCTTTGCAACTTCTTCCGGGATATCCTTTACATATGGAAGAAAATCATGCTCTGCAACCAGAGGATAATAGTACGGCACCGCTCCTGCCATCAGGCTGCCTGCTGCAAATACCGGATAGCACGGATCTGGAAGGAGAACAACATCTCCTTCGTCGCAG
>CAVBPN010000235.1:30243-31342 GCA_963597235.1 bacterium | reverse complement strand
GATATATGGAACATATCGGGGAGCGAGAATGTCATAGAAAACCTTGTCAGAAAAGGGTTCCTGACGGAAATCGAAAAAGTAAGATACAGCACGGCGATTCTGTTTAAAAAGTCGGTCTGCGGGCAGACACCGGAGAGACGATTCTGGATTATGGTCGGGCAGTGGTATGAAGCCGAAGGTTTTATAAAAGAAGCCTTTTTCTGCATAAAACAGTCAGGAGATCAAAAGCTTTTTCAGGAGTTTGCAATCCGTAGTTATAAAAAACTTCCTTATATAAATATGGGAACGGATAATCTTGAAGAATGGAACGAAAATCTTCCGGAGCTTTGTTTTTTAAGAGGAATGCAGTGCTATTTTCGACAAGACATAGATGGAATGGATCAGGAAATACGAAGACTTGAAAAGCAATTGGAACAGAAAAATGATATCAAGGTAAAAGAAATTTATCTGAATCTGTTATATGCAAGGCCGGATTTTCCACTTGATCTATGGCTGGAACTTCTTGAAAAAAATGAGAAAACAGATGCCAGTATATCTTTATATAACGTACTCGGTGGTTCAGATTCTTATCTCTGTGGACTGCGTGATCTGTCAGATCTTTTTTCCTGTCCGCGTAAAGAAGAAAACCGAAAGATGTGTATCTGGAAAGAGAGTCTGGATGAACAGGCGATGGAATGGTATCAGCTTGCACGAAGGGAATATTATGTTGAAATTGTTCAGGAAAAAGGTGAAGTGATTGAAGAAAATGAGTTGATCCAACAGCTTCGGGACAGTGAAGAAGAGCTTGCATTAGATGTAAATGAGCAAAATTACAGGCGATTTTGCCGGTATGGAAAAACCTATTTAAAGATGCGTCAGTATGACAGAGCGGAGAAGATTTTTGAAAAACTGATTCCCTTTTTGAAGTTGTATCACAGGAATCGATTTCTCGCAGAAATCCTTTTTGAGCAGGCGGTATGTATCTGGGAGAAAGGCAGTCATGGACAGGCACTACGTTATGTGATTGAGTCATTCCTTTATAGTGAAAATGCAAGATATGTCCTTTTTTATACGAAATATGGAAAGGGTGGAAAAGAAGTTCTTGCGGCATATGTGGAGT
>CAVBPN010000235.1:16185-30233 GCA_963597235.1 bacterium | reverse complement strand
GCATCGTAAAAAGAAATATAATTATGGAAATGTTAGGCGAATGCCGAAGGAAGATTATCTGGAACTGATTCTACGAATGGCAAAAAAACAGAGCTCTTCGGCTGCGGAAATCGTTCAGAAAACACCGGAAGAACATCTGACAATGATGGAAACTGTGATTCTGACATCGATTGGGAAAGGCAGATCAAATGCAGAAATCTGTGAGGAACTGAATCTGAAACTTTCTACTGTAAAAAGTCATATTTACAGTCTATACAGGAAGCTTGGAGTAAAGAATCGGATGCAGGCAACTATCAAGGGAAAAGAAATGGGAATTTTAAAATAACAGGCAAAAAACCTCATACTTTAGTTGGTGGGAGGGACAGGGATGAAAGTGTAAAATTTATAGCTGTATAGATATAAATCCAAACAGGGAGGGATGAGAGTGAGCAACAGGCAAAGTGGACACGACAGGAAAAAATCCAGGCTGTGGATCCTATTGATCGTTGTAATCGTGGTTCTTCTTGGAATTGTGATCGCGATAAATCAAAGTGGACATAAGCAGGAACCTTCCACGGAGCAGGCTGAGGAAAACGAAGCTGTTGATGATACACAGACAGCAGATACAAATGAAGAGGAACAAACAGAACCTTCAGAAGAAACAGATACAGGATTGGAATTTCCATATCTTCTGGACGATGACAAGATTCAGGTAGATTCATTATTTCAGTACTCGGGTATCAATCCGGATGCACAGAATGAGGAATGTGAAGATGTTGCATCGTTGCAGCTGAAAAATAACTCTAATCAGTATCTGGAAAAAGCAGAAATTTCTGTAGAACTGACAGATGGAACGGCATTTTCTTTTGAGGCAGAGGATGTTCCGGCTGGAAAGTCTGTGATGGCATTTGATACAGCAAATGAAGCGTATGATGGAAAAACAGGAGTTGCATTTATTGATGCAGCGACAACGTATTCTTCTGATGCAGGACTGAAAGAAGAGGCTGTAAAGATTACTTCTGATGACAATGGAATCCAGCTGGAAAATATATCCGGGGAAAATCTTGGAAATATGAAAGTGAAATATCACTGTGTACTGGACGACATGTATTTTGGCGGCAGCAGCATGGAGACAGATGTTGCCGGACTGGCGGCAGGAGAAAAAACAACCGTAGATACGTCCGAGAGCATTCTTGGTGATGCAGAAGTAGTCGGTATCGCATACTAGAGAAATAGAAGAAAAACAGGAGTGTTAGATGCAACACCTCCGGATATTAGAGGTGAAAAACTATGTGGAGAGATATTAAAGATTATGAGGGGCTGTATGAAATTAATGAGAATGCAGTGGTGCGCCGGGTAGAAGGCAAAGGAATCGATGGACGTAAAGTAACGACACATGTCGTCGTATCATCGAAAACGAGAAAAGGAACCAGATATATTGCATTGTGGAAGAATGGAAATCGAAAAACATTCATGCTTCATAAACTGTATGCAGAGGCATTTTATATGTCTGAAAATGAAGCATGCCGCCGTCTGTATAAGGGCTTCATTGGCTATGGACAGGCTGTTCAGAATGTCAAAGATATTCTGCTCAAAAATCTGTCTGATCTGGAAAAAGAGCAGTCGACCGGAGAGAACAGACACGATGAGATCTTGTATATCCAACAGTTCCTTGACGAGTTAAAAAACGACAAAGTATGTGGCGTACGTCAGGTCGAAAATATCAAATAGAACGAGAAGAAAGAAAGGAGACAGAAAATAAAATGAAAAAAGTGTATGAGAAACCGCAGGTGTATATGGAGAGGTTTGAACTGGCAGAACATATTGCAGGATGCAGCCTGGATATTAATGGCAGCGATGAGCAAACCTGTACAGGTACAGGAACGATTAAAGGTGAAATAATACCAAGTCTTTTTGTTGCCAATAATGGTGCCTGTGGAACTGTGATTGAGGGATATTGCTATACATCAGGCTCTATTAATGTGGCTACGATTAATTCCTGATGCAAAATTCGAAACATGATTATATTTTCTCGATCGCAGGTATTAACATTGTACTCCATATGCCGCATGAAATTATCATAAATGACAGTTTTGAGCCATTTGTGAGCCCCGGCGAGGAGAAGACAGTACATGTTTATTTCCACGAAGACGAGAATCTGAAACTTATCGGAGAAAATCTGATAACAACCAAGATTCCGTTCCAGGTGTATGAAGATGAAAATGGTTTTTACAGAATCTTTCATGACCATAAGCTTATGAAGGATGAACCTTATGCAGTTGGAAGAGTCTTATCTGATACCGAGGAGGAGATTTATTTCCTTCCAAAGAAGAGAGAATTTTTCAGCGAAAGCCATAATACATTTTCACATATCGCTTTTGAAGAGCTGTTATTGCGGCATGAGGCAATGATCTTACATGCGGCTTTTGTTAATACTGAGTATGGAGGAATCCTTTTTTCCGGTTCATCGGGTGTGGGCAAATCCACACAGGCAGATCTGTGGTGCAGGTATAAAAATGCAGAGCAGATCAATGGAGACAGGCCAATCCTGAGAAAGGCAGACGAACAATGGAAAGCTTTCGGCTCACCATACGCTGGCTCATCTCGTTGCTGGATTAATAAATCTGCAGTGATCAGAGGCATTGTGATGCTGGAGCAGGGAACAAAATGTCGCATATATAAATTAGGGAAGGCGGAAGCTTTTCGCAGATTATATGAAGGAATGATCATTAATACCTGGAACAGTGCATATGTAAAGAAAATAATGGAGCTTATCGAAGACTTTGTCATGGAAGTACCTGTGTATCATATGATCTGTACGAAAGAACAGGATTCGGTAATTGTTCTGGACAGCTTACTGAAAGGAGAAAGATAGATGGAAACAAGAGAAATACGTTATGAGACTCCTCTTACAAAGCTGTTGTTCCAGAAGGCAGGAATTCAGAAAATTCCGTTAAGCGGAACCTTTGAATTAAGTCCAATCTGTAATTTTAACTGCAGGATGTGTTATGTACGTCAGACACCGGAACAGGTAAAAAAGCATCCGAGAAAAATGCGTACACTTGAACAGTGGAAACACCTGGCAGATCAGGCAGCAGATGCAGGAATGCTTTATCTGCTTCTGACAGGAGGAGAGCCATTCCTCTGGCCGGATTTCTGGGAATTGTATGAATATGTTTCGAAGAAGGGATTTATTGTCAGTATCAACAGTAACGGTTCTCTGATTGATGAGAAAGCTGTGGCAAAACTGAAGGAAATGTCGCCTTCGAGAATTAATATTACACTGTATGGAGCTTCAGCAGAGACTTATGGAAGACTATGCAGGAACCCGGATGGATTCAGTAAAGTGGACAGAGCGATCACTCTTTTGCAGGAGGCTGGAATCCAGGTGAAACTGAACTGTTCACTGACACCGGATAATGTTTGTGATCTGGAAAAAATTATCTCCTATGCAAAAGAACGTAAGCTGATTCTGGAAGTGGCAACATATATGTTTCCACCGCTTCGCAAAGATCCTGCAAGTGTCGGAAGAAACGAGCGTTTTACTCCGCGGGAGGCTGCGTACTGGCAGATTCGTCGTTATCAGCTCCAATATGAAAAGGAGCGCTTTGAGAAATTTCTGGAAGATCTTTCAAATGGTGTCGTAGATCCGATGGGAATGGATGAGGGATGTTATGATCCTGTGGATGGCAAGGTACGATGCCGGGCCGGAAGTGCTTCATTCTGGGCGACATGGGATGGGTATCTGCTTCCATGTGGAATGATGACAGAACCCAAAGTAGATATGGGTGATTGTGATTTCCGGAAGGCGTGGAGAGAATTAATAAATGTAACACAGCAGATCCGACTTTCAGGAATCTGCACAAAATGCAAAAATCAGGGAATCTGCCATGCATGTGCTGCTATGGCATTGGCAGAAAACGGAGAGTTTGGAAAGATACCTGAATATCTTTGTGAAATGATGGCAGAGATGAAAAAAACAGCAGCAGACCCAAACAGAATCTATGGCACACAGAAATGCCTGGATATATAAAGTAACTTTTTAATTAAGGAGGAAGATTATGAGAAGCAAAGTAAAACAAATGCTGTCGGTAATCCTGACAGTGTGTATGTTAGCAACTGTGGTTCCTCTTAACGCTTATGCGGATGACGTTGACTTTGGTGACAGTGAGACAACAGATCTGACAGTTGACTCATCAGAAGAAAACACAGATGTGGATATAAGCGAAGAAGAGCCGGAAGATGAAACTGAGATATCTGTAGAAGAAGACAGTCAGGATGAAGATACGGCAGATGCAGATGATACAGAAGAAGACGTATTCAGTTCCGATGATGATTTAACAATTTTTTCTGATGGTGATGCAGAAGCAGTAGGAGTCAGTTTAAATGACTGCTACGAATATACTTATGTTGCGGCACCGCAGCTTACAGATAGTTTCTTCAAAATTGTTTTTGTGGATTGTGGACGTAAATATTTCAGTGTAAGCAGTCTGAAAAAAATAATTGATAATGCTGCAGAGGCCGGGTTCAATTATGTAGAGCTGGGTGTTGGAAACGATGGTCTCAGATTTTTACTGGATGATATGAGTCTGACTGTAAATGACAAAACTTATGATAGTGATGAAGTTACATCAGCCATTCATGAAGGAAATGAAGCATATTATAATTTTGATACGGATGAGTTGACAGAAGAAGAAATGAATTCGATTATCACTTATGCCTCTTCTAAAGGAATTGGTATTATACCTATGATAAATACACCGGGGCATATGGACGCAATTCTTTCAGCTGCAAATTTACTTACTGGAGAAACATGTTCTTATAATGGTTCTGCAAGAACAATTGATGTAACGAATGCAACAGCAGTTGCATTTACACAGGCACTTGTACAGAAGTATATTACCTATTTTAAAGATAAAGGCTGCAAATTGTTTAATATGGGTGCTGACGAGTATGCAAATGATAAATTTGCTTCAGGAAGCATGGGATTTGGAAATCTGCAGAGTGAGGGAAAGTACAGTTATTATGTGAAATATGTCAACAAAATGGCGAATATGATCAAAACTGCAGGAATGACTCCGATGGCGTTCAACGATGGTATTTACTTTGATAATGATACCTCATCTGGCACGTTTGATACGGATATAGTGGTATGCTACTGGTCAAGTGGCTGGACAGGATATACACCAATGTCAGCATCTGACTTACAATCTAAAGGATTTCGTCTGATCAATACGCATGGAGATTATTACTGGGTACTGGGTAAATCAGACTGGCAGTGTGATGCAACCAAGGCATCAGGATTTGATTACAAGGCTTTTCAGGGAAGCACAATAGAGAATCCTTTAGGTGCAATGTTCTGTATCTGGTGTGATTATCCGGGAGCAGGAAATGAGGATACTGTTATATCTTCTACAGCAGCAACGATTGCGGCATTCGGGGAAACACTTCCGAAGTCAACTGAGACTACAGCAACCCCAACACCGACAGAATCAACTGAGGCTACAGCAACACCAACACCACCAGCTAATGATGTTATTACAGAAACAGAGAAAACAATCAATGTAGCAGTGGATGGAAGCACAACCGATGAAATTAAGGGTTATAACTATTCAGAACGGGAATTTACAACAGATAATCCTTCGATTGCAACGGTAAAAGTTACAGGTGGAGCTGATGCGAAAGAAGCGTCAACAACATATTCTGAAAGCAGCGTAAAATATAATACACTGATTTCAGAAAATTATAATTCATGGCAGCGTTGTGGAAACTATTATTATAAGGCTTCTGATGGAAAGTATTATCCGTTATATGCGAAGAGAAGTAGTAGCCGGAACAGGAGTACTTATACTTATACTTATACATGGGGCTATTTGGATTTAACTGGCAAATATCAGACGATAACAACAGAGAGTAATATAAGCTATCCAGCTTATTATTCACCAAGTATTACCGTATATACACCGTCAACAACAGAGGCAGTAGAGGCATTTACGAAACTTACCTTCACTGGAGTATCTGTTGGAACAACATCTGTACAGATTGGTGGTGTGAAATATACAATCAATGTTGTTGAACAAGCACCAGATACAGCAATGACTGCAACGAGTATTGATCTGGAATACTGGATTACAAACAGCAAAGTATATGAGACTAATTCCACGTCAGGAGTGCAGATAAAAACAATAACCACTGACACAGATGGAATTACATCAGATGATGGAGTAGCAGTTGCAAATATAGCACCGAAACAGGCATATTCTAACTTTGATGATTGGATGACAGTATATTACTGGCAGACAATGCGTCTTGACAGTAAAAACAAACAGACCAGCGATAGCGGTGATGACGAGACATCGAATGGAACAACTTTAACACACATTCGTTATTACGGTGGTGCATGGCAGTACAAAACTTTAACTGGTACATGGAATTATTTTGAAAGCTCAGATCAGCTGGTTGCATATTATCTGCAGAAAACAGACGTAACAAAAGAAATTGAGACTTACTCAAAAGACTGGGGCTATGGTACAAATGATACGACTCAAGATACAAGTTCCGGTAACGGTCAGGTTGCACTGACTGTTGCAGTTGTTTATCCGGATGGTACGGTATCTCCGGCCGAAGACGATATGTATGCCAACTCCACAACTATATTTAACTATTGGAGTGGTCGTGATATAGGTATCGTTTCACCTGAGAATAACAGTAATTATTCCATCAGTAAAATTACAGTTACTGATGGTAAAAGAGACGAAAATACCAGCGCAAATGTGTGGTATACCGACGATACAATTACCTGGAAGATGAAACAGATCAGTGATGAATCTGAAGCTGAGTGGTATGATGAAACTACAGTCTGGGATGATGTGACGAATGCGGGAACCACGCCTATGGTTAACGGAAAGACAAGTGAAATTACCTGGTCTGATAAAAATACTGCAAAGCTTGTGCTGATTTATCTGAAGACTGTTCAGAAAGAAACTAATCTGAAAGTAAAATACGTTAATGACGAAGACAACACTGATATTTTCGATTTTGAAATCGCAATGAGCTACAATGAAGGAGATCCGGAGCCATCATTTGTAAATGCCTTGAATCAGACACATGCGCATAATGTTGGAGAAATTACACTGGATGATGATGCATATGTAACGAACATCTCAGGAGTAAATCAGGCAATTAATAAAGATCTGGTCACAGTTGCCAGTCAGCATCCGGATAAGATTGATTCAAAATATCTGAGCGGAATATACACATATAAGAAAGCGTATATTTCGGAGGATGGAAAAACACTTACATTGCATTATAATGTCGACACGACAAAGGTTCAGACAGGATACGTAGTTGACTTTGGAGAGCCGATTACTGTTCGGCTGTCAGATGTTGTTGATAATGCAGAAAAAGTCACCGATGTAGATATACCTGAAGAAGCAGAAAAAAATACCTATGTGATAAATAAAGACGATGATGGAAAGCCAGAGTCAATAACCTTTAAAATAGATGAGGTTTTAACCGGATCTAAACTGATAAAAGTTGTTTTAAAATACGAGGATGCTTCTTCTTTAATTAGACGAGTTGCACTTGTCCCTGCGACAACCGTATATTATGAGGCATCTTTCGTTGAAGGCGGCAGTGGTGCAACGAAAATGACAGAGACTCAGGAAACTGCAAAACCTCATGAAACACAAACTGATGGTAAGGCAAATTATGGATATGATGATTCCTATGCCGGAACTGCAGCAAATGATAATCAGATTAATCTTAAAGATGGAGCTCAGAAAATTAATTTCAGAGGTACGGGCATAGATATTTATGCCGATACAACAACTGAGACAGGTACCATGATGATCATGGTAAAGGAAGGCAACTCTTATAAAAAAATTGTAGCTGTCGATACCAAAATGGCCAATGGAAATACTGCAAGTACTGACCATCAGACAGTCGGGGGCACAAATGTACCGGTGGCAACACTGGATCTGGGATCAGAACCTGCAAATTATACTGCAGAATTAAGCTGTGTAAAATCCGGCAGTGCAGGCAAGAAAGATGTATATCTGGACGGTTTCCGAGTATACAATACATTAAGTGATGATGGTGGAGCATATGCAGCAGATAATGAAGCAAATCCATCCTACTTTGAACTTCGTGATCAGGTCATTGCAGCCGTTGCCAGTGATTCCACCGTTGATGGAGGCAGATATGCCAGCCAGATTGCAAAGAATACAATGAGTCAGGTATATGCATCTGGTAATGTGAATAAAGCAGTGGTAATTACTCCGAGCACCACCAACATTTCAGGTGATACATTAAAAGACCTTGTAGAAAACGGTCCGAAGAACGAACTTTACTTATGGCCGGGCGAGAAAGTTGTATTCAGCCTGAATTCTGCTGCACAGATTGGCATGAAAGGTGTAAATGGAGCAGCATCCTATTCGGTTGCAAATGCAACAATTTCAGGAACAGGAACAGTATCAGCAACAGATATGTTCTATAAAATCAATGCCGGAACAGGAATTGAAATTACAAATACGAGTACTGACAATATCCTCTCTATTACCAAGATCAAGGCATTTGATACTGCAGATGCAGCCAATCTTTTAGCACCACTTACCGAGGAAACTCTGACAGCTGCACTGGTAGGCGCAGGTTATGAAAAGGAACCGGAAGCGACTGTGACCGCTACACCAACAGCCGTTGCAACCGCCACACCAACACCAACCGCAGCTCAGCAGATCAAGCTTGCAGCACCGAAGCTTGGCAAGGTAGTTTCAGCAGGATGCAATGCACTGAAACTGAACTGGAGCAAGGTCAAAGGTGCTGACGGATACCGTGTATTTGTTAAGGTAAACGGACAGTGGAAGGCACTTGGAAATGTCAAAGGAACAAGCTATGTTCATAAGAATCTGGATACAGGTAAGAGCTATACCTTTACCGTTAGAGCATACAAGAATACCAAATCAGGTACAGTATTGAGTTCTTATGATAAAAAGGGAATTACAGGTAAAGCTGTATTGAGTGCACCTTCCCTTCGTAAGGCAAAGAGAGTTTCTGCAAAGAAGGCTACTCTTTCATGGAAGAAAGTTGACGGAGCCAGCGGATATGTTGTTTATCGCAAGACAAACAACGGCAGATGGCAGATTGTCAAGAAGATCACCAAAGGAAATGTTACTTCCTTCACAGACAAAAAATTATCCAAAGGTAAGAAGTATACTTACACAGTAAGAGCTTACCGCACTGTAGGAAAGAAAAATATCTACAGTGGATACAACAAAAAAGGTCTGAAGATTAAATAAACTATTATTAGAAGCCGGGGATTTGTTGATAAATTCCCGGCTTTAAAAGAAAATTTAAAAGGAAAGTAATAGTTAGAAAGTATTGTAAACAAAAGAATTTGTTTGAGGGAGGTTATGAAGATGAGGGAGAATTCATTACGCGTAAAGAAAAATACAAGGTTTTCGCTTTTAAAGTGGATATGTATAGGAGTACCGGTTGGATTATGTTGTATATTGACTGGTGTTAACATTTATCAGGGATTTTTTTTAAAGAATCTTTTTAAAGAAATAACATCCATGATAAATAAAGCGGAAGTGTTAGATAGTGAAGCTTTAAAAAATTTAGCTGTTTTAAGTAATAATGCAGAAATGTCAAATTTGATTGAAACTGGAATTGCTATTATAAGTATTGCAGTTACAATATGGATTGGCTTAAATATATATAATGTTCTTTCAAAAGAAGAGGTGGAAGAAAAAATAATTTCATTTTCAAAAAGCTTTGATGAGTTAGTAGATAATCAGAAAAAAGCTTTACATAATTTAGAAAAAAGTAAGGCAGAATTGCAGAGAATACAAAAGAAAAATTATTTTATAGATATGCTTCGCTATTCTGCTGAAAAATATTATGGATCTAAATTTTTTATGAGATTGATAGACGAAAGGGTAAATGAAATTTCGGATATTGATAACTTAATAAATTTAGAAAAGCAATATTATGAATGCTGTAATAAATATGAAGAGAATAATTTTGAAAAAGTACAAGAAATAGTTTGGGAATTGATTAGTGGGTATAGTGCATTAAAGGATAAATGTAAAACAGACGATGTTATTATGAAAAATTTCATTTTAATGCGATATTCAGATGTGCTTTTTTATGAATATGTTTCGGGAGAAAGAACAAGTGGAATACACTGTGATGCTCAGGCTAAAAGATTTGAAGAAAGTATTGAAATCTATAAAGAAATTCTGAAAAACATGAAAGATTTAATACAAAGTGATAAGGAAATGGAGGGGTACATATATAATACAATAGGATATTCATACCATCTCTTGAGTAAATATTATAGAGATATTAGGGAAAAATACATTAGAAAATCAATAAAATATATGAATAAAGCAGTGGCAGACTGTAAAAATAATGGAAGATATCAGAGAAATGCGGGGCTGCCTTATGAGGCTATAAAAAAATATAGAAAAGCCAAAAAACATTATAATGCAGCAATAAAATGTGACCAAAGGGATTTCAAAACTTACAATACGTTGATGTCAATAGAAATGAAAATAATTGAAAGAGACTTTGGAATAGGAAGAAGACAAGATATATTATATAATATGAAATTAGATAGTATACCCATGAGTATAATTGATAAGGTCATTAATTTGGGTGAAATTGCATTATCGTTAGATTACTTTTTTGTGGATACACATTATAATCTGGCAAAAGGATATATGTATAAATATTTGGGAGAAGGAAAAAAAGATAGAGTATGGCTTGATAAAGCCTTGGGACAAGTGGAAAAGGCATTGGAATTGAATCCTTCATCTTTGGGAGCACTTTTTACAGAACGCAATATTTATGAAGCATCAGGAGAAATTGAAAAAGCGTTAATGATAGCTGAAAAAATAGGACAAAAGGGAGATAATCCGAAAATGAAAGGAATATATGAAGCAAATGTTAAATCACAAAATAATGAACAATCTATTTTATGATGAAGTTTTTGGTCTGGCGAACAATGCCAGGCCCTTTTAATATTGAAAGAGATGTGTTTCGACAAAAGTAACCGCCAAATAATCCTGCGGTCAGATATAAAATCACTCCAACCTTTTGAGAGTTGGAGTAATTCACTACAAGTTACTTGTGATCTTTGAGTATTCCGTTTAAGCGTAATTTGCAGACTTTACAGAAAAACATCAAATAATTATAATAAAAACGTAAAAAGCAAAACTCAGGAGGCACTACATGTCATATACGATCAGAAAAGCAGAGAAGCGGGATCTGCCGCGGATTTATGAGATTTATGAGGCTGCGAGACAATTTATGCGGGATAACGGAAATCATGCACAGTGGGGCGAGGGAGACAGACCGGAGGATATGCTGGAGGATGATATCCGGCAGGGAGATTTGTATGTCCTGGAAGAAACAAATGATAAGAATATGAATCAGGAAAGAATTCATGCAGTATTTGTATTTGTGGAAGGTCCTGATCCGGTATATCTTCATATCGAACAGGGAAGCTGGAGGTCTGATACAGCCTATTCTGCTGTACACAGAGTTGCCAGTGACGGAACTGTGCGTGGAGTACTGGGGATTATTATGGATCACTGCAAAGCACAGATACCTCATCTTCGGATCGATACACATGAGGACAATAAAGTGATGCAGCATGTACTCGAAAAAAACGGATTTGAGCGTTGTGGAATTGTTTATGTGCCGGACGGTACACCGAGGATTGCCTATGAATGGCTCAGAAAATAGGAATATACAGCACAGAGAAAGACTGACAGGCACAGGTTTATGCAAAATTCTTATAAATATACATTTTGATATTACATCAATTTGTGGTAGAATAGAGAGAAAAATGAATAGTTACATATAGAAAGGAATCATTATTATGGAAAAAGGCACAATTTTTAAATTTCATAATGACCTTGATACAGACCAGATCATTGCATCCCAGTATCTGCTTCTGCCGAATCTGGATGAGATGAAGGGTCATGCATTTGAATCATTAGATCCTGACTTTGCAAAGAAAGTAAAACCAGGAGATTTCGTAGTAGGCGGTGAGAACTTCGGCTGTGGATCTTCCAGAGAGCAGGCACCGGGTGTCCTTAAAGCACTTGGTGTACAGGCTGTCATTGCAAAATCCTTTGCAAGAATTTTCTTCAGAAACGCGATCAATATCGGACTTCCGGCAATCGTCTGTAAAGATCTTCCGGACGATGTACAGACCGGAGATACCATGGAACTTCATATGTCCGACGGTACAGCAGTTGCAAACGGAAAGACCTATACCTGTACAAAACTTCCGGAATACATGCAGGGAATTCTGAATCAGGGCGGTCTGATCGCTTCACTGAACAAGGAGGAGAAATAACCATGGGAATGACAATCGCAGAAAAAATCATCGCAGCAGCAGCTGGTGTGGACAGTGTTAAACCTGGCGATATCCATACCGTACAGCTTGACCGTCTGATGAGTAACGACGGAACCACTCATCTGACTGTAGATATGTACAAAAATAAACTGAATCATCCGCATATTGCAGACACAAAGAAACTTGTTTTCATCGTTGACCATAACGTACCGTCTGATTGTCCGAAGACAGCAGCATCTCAGAAGAAGATGAGAGATTTTGCAAAAGAAAACAACATTGATTTCTGGGAAGGCAAGGGAGTATGCCATCAGGTTATGATCGAGAACTACGTTCGTCCTGGTGAACTGATCTTTGGCGCAGACAGCCATACCTGTTCTTATGGTGCACTTGGTGCATTCGGTACCGGTGTCGGATGCACGGACTTCCTTTATGGAATGGTGACAGGAACTTCCTGGGTACTGGTTCCGGAATCTGTAAAATTCAACCTGACCGGCAAACTTCCGGAGGGTGTGACTGCCCGTGATCTGATCCTTACGATCATCGGTGAGGTAGGTGCAAACGGATGCAACTATCAGGTAATGGAATTTACCGGAGAAGGTGCAAAAACTTTAAGTATCAGCGACCGTATGACTCTCTGCAACATGGCAGTAGAGGCCGGTGCAAAGACCGGTATCTTTGAAGCAGATGAAAAAGCAATGGAATACCTCAAAGAACACGGACGTGAGCCAAAGGCTGTATTCCACAGCGATCCGGATGCAAAATACGTAAGAGAGTACACATTTGATCTTTCTGAAGTCCGTCCGGTAGTTGCAAAACCGGACTTCGTAGATAATGTTGTTCCGGCAGAAGAAGCATGTGGAATCGAGATCAACGAAGCATTCCTTGGCTCCTGCAACAACGGACGTATCGAAGACCTGCGCGTAGGTGCTGAGATCATTAAAGGAAAGAAAGTATCTGACAAAGTACGTTTCCTCGTTGTTCCGGCAAGCCAGACTATCTATCGTCAGGCATTAAAAGAAGGTCTGATCGACATTTTCATGGAAGCAGGCGCGATCGTTATGAACCCGAACTGCAGTGTATGCTGGGGAAGCTGTCAGGGCGTTATCGGCGAGAATGAAGTCCTGATCAGCACAGGAACACGTAACTTTAAGGGACGTGCAGGACATCCAAGCTCCAAAGTATATCTTGGATCCGCAGCAACTGTTACCGCATCCGCAATCGCAGGTAAGATCGCTCTGCCGTCTGAGATCTGATAAAGTATAACGAAAACACGAATATATTCAATGAGGGATAACATAGATTATGGAAAAGTTTACAGGTAAAGTCTGGGTACTTGGCGATGACATCGATACCGACATCATCATTCCGACCGAGTATCTGGCACTCAAGACAATCGACGATATGAAACAGTATGGATTCAGCCCGCTCCGTCCGGAACTGGCCGGACAGATCCAGAAGGGCGACATCATTGTTGCCGGAAAGAATTTCGGCTGCGGTTCTTCCAGAGAGCAGGCACCGGAGATCATCAAAGCACTGGGAATCCAGTGTGTCATTGCAAAATCTTTTGCAAGAATTTTCTTCAGAAACTCTATCAACAACGGACTTCTGCTGATTGAGCAGCCGGATCTTCACGATGATATCAAAGAGGGAGATACCGTGACTGTTGTGATGAACGAACACGTAGACTATAACGATAAAC
>CAVBPN010000235.1:10726-16175 GCA_963597235.1 bacterium | reverse complement strand
GATCGCTTCTCTGCCGGAGAACCTGATGAGCATCATCCAAGCTGGCGGACTTGTAAAAGCCATGCGTAAACTGAACGGACTGGACTAAGGAGGGAGTCAGATGGGCGAAACAGTTATTGAAAAGATTATCAGAAACAATGTGGGTCATGCCGTAAAACCTGGTGATATCGTGACTGTCAATGTCGACAGAGTCATGATCCATGATATTTTTATTCCGTTTGTTGCAGAGAAATTTGAAGAGATGGGATTCCAGAAATTATGGGATCCGGATAAGGTAGTCCTGATCTATGACCATCTTGTTCCGGCAAGCCAGCTTGACGATACCAGACATTTCCACACGGGAGATGCTTTTGCAGAAAAATACGGAATGAAAAATGTACACAGAAGTGACGGAATCTGCCATCAGCTGATGACAGAGGCAGGCTATGTGAAACCGGGCAACATTGTGTTTGGTACAGACAGCCATACAACTACTTATGGATGTGTCGGTGCATTTTCTTCCGGTATCGGATATACAGAGATGGCAAGTATCCTCGGAACAGGAACTATGTGGATCAAAGTTCCGGAGACTATCAAAGTTGTGATCGAGGGAGAACTTCCGGAGAATGTTATGTCCAAAGACGTGATCCTTCGCCTGATCGGTGATCTCGGCGCAGACGGTGCTACTTACCGTGCACTGGAATTTACAGGAAGTGCAGTGAAGAATATGTCCGTTGCAAGCCGTATGACGATGTCAAACATGGCAATCGAAGCCGGTGCAAAATGTGCACTCTTCACACCGGATGAGAAGACCGCAGAATACTGCGAGATCGAGCTGAATGATTTCCAGAAGAGCCTTGTAGGAGATGAGGATGCAAAATACCTTAAGACCGTAACTTATCGTGCAGAAGATCTTGTTCCGGTTATGGCATGCCCGTCACAGGTAGACAAGATCCGTGATGTCAGCACACTGGAAGGAACAGAGATTGATCAGGTATTTATCGGCTCCTGTACAAATGGTCGTTTGGAAGATCTTGCAGCAGCTGCTGAAGTTCTGAAGGGCAAAAAAGTTGCCGACTATGTAAAACTGATCGTAACACCGGCAAGCCGTAAGATCTACAGACAGGCAATAGAACTGGGTATCCTTGATACTCTGGCAGAAGCCGGCGCAATGATCACACATCCGGGATGCGGGCTGTGCTGTGGACGTGCAGGTGGTATCCTGACAGACGGAGAGCGTGTCGTAGCAACAAACAACCGTAACTTCCTTGGTCGTATGGGAACTTCCAAGGTAGAAATCTATCTGGCATCTCCAAAGACAGCCGCCGCCTGTGCGATCGCAGGAAAGATCGTCAGTCCGAAATGAGCCTGATATAACAAAATTTGATGAATAAACCAGGAAATATTAATGAAAGTATTGACAGACTAATGTTTTAGCACTATAGTATAACGCAGTAACAGCAATAACGAGGAGAAGTTTGCAGGAAAGAGGCTTTGTGCCCACCGAAGGAGTAAAACTCTCAGGTATCCGTATAATCGGACAGAAACTGTAAATGGATCGTTTCTCTGGAGACACCTGTTTTAATACAGGGGCCGAAGGTGCAAGCGACGCGTAAGCGTCTTGAATCTCTCAGGCAAAAGGACAGAGGATGCTATAGTGCAGATACATCCTGACAGTACTTTTTTATTTTATTCTGCTTCTGGCAGTCTGAATTCCGGAGATTTCCAGGTATATCTTTTTATCAGAGAACGATTCTTATCATTTATTTCCCTTTTATGATGCTGAAAACTAAATATATAATGAAGGAGAACTTTTTGAGATGTGGGAAGCAATCAACAATTTCTTAGTTGCAGTGGATGACAAAGTCTGGGGTGTGCCGCTTATGGTATTGATCATAGCAGGTGGTGTTTTACTTACCGGCAGACTTGGACTGCTTCAGGTACGTCGTCTTCCACTGGCGCTGAAATGGATGTTTAAGAATGAAGAAGAGGGAGATGGCGAGATCTCCAGTTTTGCAGCTCTGTGCACAGCATTGAGCGCTACGATCGGTACCGGTAATATTGTTGGTGTTGCAACAGCAGTCTGTGCCGGTGGTCCGGGAGCTCTTTTCTGGATGATCGTGGCAGCATTCTTCGGAATGGCAACAAAATATTCTGAAGGTCTTCTGGCGGTTAAATACCGTGTGGTTGCAGAAGACGGACACAGCCTTGGCGGACCATTCTACTATATCGAAAAAGGTATGGGACCGAAATGGAAATGGCTTGCAAAGATTTTTGCATTCTTCGGAGTCTGTGTAGGACTTTTTGGTATCGGTACATTCAGCCAGGTAAATGGTATTTCCAGTGCCGTACAGAACTTCTTTGATCCGGATAAAACAAACTGTATCAATATCCCGTTCCTGGGACAGTATTCTGTAGCAGTTGTTGTTTCTTCTCTGATCCTTGCATTCTGTGTTGCAGCAATCCTGATCGGGGGACTGAAACGAATCGCAACCGTCAGCCAGATCGTAGTTCCGTTTATGGCAGTGATCTATATTGTGTTCAGTGTTATCCTGATCATCTGTAACATTACAGAAATCCCGGCAGCAATTGTAACAGTTGTCAAAGCAGCATTTAATCCGAGTGCAGTTACCGGTGGTGTCGTTGGTTCTATGATCGTGGCAATGCAGAAAGGTGTTGCACGAGGAATCTTCTCAAACGAAGCTGGTCTTGGTAGTGCACCAATCGCAGCAGCAGCAGCTCAGACAAAAGAGCCGGTACGTCAGGGTCTTGTCAGCATGACAGGTACTTTTATTGATACGATTATTATCTGTACCATGACAGGTCTTTCTATCGTTCTGACAGGTGCATGGCAGGTAGAAGGAATCGAAGGTGTTCAGGTTACTACATATGCATTCCAGCACGGACTTCCGTTCCCGGCTAAGTTTACCGCATTTGTATTAATGCTCTGCCTCGTATTCTTCGCATTCACAACAATCCTCGGATGGGATTACTACAGTGAACGTTGTCTGGAATATCTGACAGGTGGACATCAGAAAAAGATCATCGTATACCGTTGGTTATACATCATTGCAGTATTTATCGGACCATACATGACTGTAAGTGCTGTATGGACTATCGCAGATATCTTTAATGGTCTGATGGCGATCCCGAATATGATCGCACTGTTCGTACTGAGCGGAGTCGTAGCAAAAGAAACAAAAGCATTCTTCAAAGCAGAGAAACACAAAATGTAAATAACATATCAGAAACGCATAATTCCTTCTGTTCTTCATATACTGGACAGTGATGATGAGAACAGGAGGGATTTTTTTGAAGAAAAAAACAAAAACTCTATTGACCGCACTGGCGGTGCCGCTGGGAGTCGGGGCAGTTTCGGGATTCCTTACGCAGGGGAACATGGATACGTTTGAAAAATTAAAACAACCGCCGCTGACACCGCCGGGCTGGGTATTTCCTGTTGTATGGACAGGGTTGTTTGCAATGATGGGAACGGCATCGTATCTGGTGGCGATTTCGCCGGATATCTGAATTTCTTTATTTTTCTACTCAATTGAGAATAACAGAAGTAACGAAGCACTGTCTGAGAAGGCGGTACTTTTTACGAGGGTTGACATAGATAGCAGACACTTTTGTGTTTTACAGAAAAACATCTGATTTTCTGTGAAAAACAATGCTTGACAAAGGCACGATAATCCTGTAATATAGATAAGGATTATGTCTGGTTGCTGTGAGCGAAAGAAATAGTAACCATTTTTCCAACTGCCGTAATGAATGAAAGTGACAAGACCGTCACGAAAGATTCTGCGACAGCTTTTTTTATGCAACAGGGAGAGAAAACCCTGATACATATGGAGTGAGGGATAGAAACAAAGGAAAGCTTGTGCTTACTTATAAGGAGGAAAAAGCATGAACTATGATGTGATCATTATCGGCGCCGGTCCTGGAGGAATTTTTGCAGCGTATGAATTAATGAAAGAAAAGCCGGATTACAAAGTGGCAGTTTTTGAAGAGGGATATTCCCTTGAGAAGAGAAAATGCCCGATTGACGGTAAGAAGATAAAGAACTGTATCAACTGTAAGAGATGTTCCATTATGTGCGGTTTCGGTGGTGCAGGTGCATTCTCTGATGGAAAATATAACATCACTAACGATTTTGGTGGAACTCTGTACGAGCATATCGGTAAGAGCCAGGCAATCGAACTGATGAAATATGTTGACGATATCAACATGGAATACGGCGGTCAGGGAACCAAACTTTATTCCACAGCAGGAACAAAGTTCAAGAAACTCTGTCTGCAGAATAAACTGAATCTTCTGGATGCATCTGTGCGTCATCTGGGAACAGATATCAACTATGTCGTTCTTGAGAATCTGTATAATGCAATGAAAGATCATGTGGATTTCTATTTCGACACACCGGTACAGAAACTGGAGATTCTGGAAGATGGCTACCGTGTGATCTGTGAAAAGGGATCTTATGACTGTAAAAAATGTATCGTTTCCGTTGGACGAAGCGGAAGCAAATGGATGGAAACTGTCTGTAAAGACCTGAAGATTCCGACCAAATCCAATCGTGTGGATATCGGTGTCCGCGTAGAGCTTCCGGCAGTTATTTTCTCGCATCTGACAGATGAGTTGTACGAGAGCAAGATTGTTTACCGTACAGAGAAATTCGAAGATAATGTCCGTACTTTCTGTATGAATCCGAACGGAATCGTAGTAAACGAAAATACAAACGGAATCATCACCGTAAACGGACACAGCTATGAGGGAGATGAGAAGAAGACGGATAATACAAACTTCGCTCTTCTTGTTTCAAAACATTTCTCTGAGCCATTTAAGGACAGTAACGGATACGGCGAAAGCATCGCAAGACTTTCCAATATGCTTGGCGGCGGTGTTATTGTACAGCGTTTCGGAGACCTTGTCCGCGGACGTAGAAGTACCGTGAAACGTGTGGAGGAAGGACTGGTAACACCGACTCTCACAGCAACACCTGGAGACCTGAGCCTCGTACTTCCGAAGCGTATTCTGGACGGCATCATCGAAATGATTTATGCCCTGGATAAAGTTGCACCGGGAACTGCAAACGATGATACTCTTCTGTATGGTGTGGAAGTTAAATTCTACAACATGGAAGTTGAGATTGACGATAACCTCGAAAGCTGCCACAAAGGTCTGTACGTGATCGGCGACGGAAGCGGTGTCACCCATTCCCTGTCCCACGCATCCGCAAGCGGTATTTATGTAGCAAGACATATTGTAGAGCAGAACTAAACTATATATTATAAAAGCAGAAAAGCCCATGACTGTAAGAATGCAGTTGCGGGCTTTTGTGCATATCAGGGCTGACTGTTGTGTCTATTTGAGGATATTTAATCCGTTCAGCATAATATCTTCCGTATAACGGGCAAGTTCTTCCGGACTCTGGCGGGTGCCGTTGCGGATCCAGTTTTCAATAATGCCG
>CAVBPN010000235.1:0-10716 GCA_963597235.1 bacterium | reverse complement strand
TATAATGCCGATGCAGCCGGACAGGACATAGGAAGAGTAGATTTCACTCAGTTTGGGATCCGCATTGGCGAAAATTTCGTCCCAGTCATTCATGCAGCGTTCACGAAGAATATCCTTTAATCGATTTTCAAAATGCTGCTCCTGATTGTTAACCAGGATAAGTCTCACGAAATCCGAATTTTTTTCAAGAAATTTATAAAGATCACAGATCAGAGGAAAAGGTTTTCCGTGCATATCCTGCGGCTGATGGGCATTGGTGATCTCGATAAATTCATCCAGCATATCATTTTCCAGATGTTCGAGAAGGTCCTGGATATCTTTATAATGCAGATAAAAAGTTCCGCGGTTCAGATTAACATAGTCCGTCAGTTCACGAACCGTGATATTCTGTACCGGCCTGGTCAGCATCAGTTCTGTAAGTCCGTCTTTGAGCAGCGCCTGCGTGCGCTGAACACTTCTGTTTTTTCCTTTTGTATTCATAAAATAACTCCATTTCTGCTGTCTAAAAAAGAACAACTCAAAAATTTTTGTAAAAGATTGAACAAAACGATGAACATATGTTGAAAAATAAACTGCGGTAAAAATATTGATTATTGAGTTTTTTCTGCCTTCTGACTATACTATACCACGAGTTGAAAAATAAACAAGTGTTGATTTTAAAAAAGAGAAAAAGGGAGGACGAAAATGGAACGCTATACTTCATTTATTCTTAAACACAGAAAAATGATCATCGTAGTCTTCGTGTTTCTTGCGGTGGTCTGTGCAGGGCTTTCCACAAAGGTTGGCGTAAATTATAAGTTTGCTGATTACCTGCCGGATGATGCTGCATCCACAGTTGCACTCGACACGATGGAAGAAGAATACAGCCAGCCCGTACCAAATATGAGAGTGGTCATACACAATGTGACGATTCCACAGGCACTGGAGTATAAGAAGAAACTGGAGCAGGTCGACGGAGTAGACGAGGTCAACTGGCTGGATGATGTGGTGGATATCTATGAACCACTGGAAAATGCAGACCAGGATACGATCGATGAGTGGTACAAAGATTCCGATGCCCTGTATTCCATCACGGTAGTTGACGATGAAACAGAAAAAAAGGCAGCAGTTGATGAAATCCGTGACATTATCGGTGATGACAACTCTATGTCAGGAACAGCAGTCACAGATGCATTGTCACCGTTCCACACCTCGTCAGATATCCAGAAGATCATGCTGTTTGTACTTCCGGTAACATTTATCGTACTTCTTCTGACAACGAATTCCTGGTTTGAACCGGTACTTTTTATGATCACAATCGGTATCGCGATCATGCTGAACCGGGGAACAAACCTGATGTTTGGAGAGATTTCTTTTGTTACCAATGCAGCGGGAAGTGTCCTGCAGCTTGCAGTTTCCATGGATTATTCCATTTTCCTGCTTCACAGATTTGCCGAAAACAGGGCAGAGGGCAAGGATGTTCAGGATGCCATGGTAGCAGCTGTAAAACAGTCTACAGGTTCTGTCCTTTCCAGTGGGCTTACAACAGTGACCGGTTTTGCGGCACTGATCCTGATGCGGTTCAAGATCGGACCGGATATGGGATGGGTCATGGCAAAGGCAATTGTATTCAGTCTTCTCTGTGTACTTTGCTTCCTTCCGGCACTGGCGATCAGTACTTATAAACTGATTGATAAGACACAGCATAAAGCCTTTTTCCCGGATTTCCATAAATTTGCAGGAGCCGTTATGAAAATCCGGATTCCGGCACTGCTGATTGCAGTAGTGATTGCGATTCCATGTTTTATCGCACAGGGAGAAAACTCCTTCCTCTATGGTGGCAGCCGTATTTACAGTACGAATGCCACACAGATGGGACGAGATCTTTTGAGTATTGAAGATGAATACGGTGCATCCAATCCACTTGTCATTATGGTTCCAAAAGGAGATACCAGTAAAGAAATCGCATTGAGTGAGGAACTGAATGACAATGAAAATGTAACTTCTGTGATTTCTTATGTAGACAGTGTAGGATCAACGATTCCGGATGGTTTTGTTCCGTCAGATTCACTTTCGCAACTTTATTCAGAGAATTACAGCCGTTTTGTAGTGACTTTAAGCACGGAGGAATCAGAGGAAGGCTGGACAGAGAAACTGAACGAAGTTTATAAGATCTGTGAGAAATATTATGGTGATGAGGCAAAGATCGCAGGCGACCTGGCAAGTACCAAAGACCTGAAAGAGACGATCACAGAGGATAACAGCAGGGTTAACATTCTGGCAATTGCCTTCGTATTTGCAATCCTTTTGTTTAACTTCAAGTCGATCACACTTCCGGTGATTTTGACACTGGTGATCGAGCTGTCCATCTGGATCAATCTTGCGATTCCATACATGCAGGGAACAACACTTCATTACATTGCATACCTGATCATCAGTTCTGTACAGCTTGGAGCAACGATCGACTATGCGATCCTGTTTACCGGAAGATATCTGGAAGAACGTCAGACCAGAAACAAAAGGGATGCGACAAGAGAAAGTATCCGCATGTGCGTCCTTTCACTGCTGACATCGGCGAGCATCCTGACAATTGCGGGTCTTGCACTTGGAAAGATTTCCACGAACCTTGTTTTAAGCCAGCTTGGTACACTGGTCGGAAGAGGAGCAGTCATTTCTTTTGTTCTTGTACTGACTGTTCTGCCGGCATTACTGATGCTTTTTGACAGAGTCATTGAAAAAACAACCATGCATACAAAATTTTACAGGGAGGTAAAACATCATGAACCGAAATCGAAAAAATAATTCATCAAAACGCAAAAACATTATTTTAAAAACAACGGCAATTGCACTGAGCGCAGTGCTGGGAACAGGAAGTGTACTTCCGGTACTGGCTGCAGATAATGAAATCCTGAAAGATGAAAATGTATATGTCACTCTGATGGAGGATGGAACTGTCTCAGACGTATATGTGGTAAATGAATTTACTTCCACCTCAGACAGTGAAGTGACAGACTATGGAAATTACAGCTCTGTAAAAAACCTGACGACAGATTCTGAGATCACACAGAATGGAGATCAGGTCTCTGTAGATGTCACAAAAGGAAAATTCTATTATCAGGGAAATCTTGAGACAAAAGATATTCCGTGGAATATTTCTATCGGCTATAAACTGGATGGAAAAGAAATCAGTGCTTCTGAGCTTGCAGGAAAGAGTGGACATCTTGAGATTACGATCAAAACAACCGAAAACAAAAACTGCAAGGATACGTTTTTCGACAATTATCTCCTTCAGGCAACGGTCGTTCTGAATACAGATCTTTGCACAAATATTGCGGCAAGTGGTGCGACGGCCGGAAATGTAGGAAAAAATCGTCAGCTGATCTATAACATTATGTCAGGACAGGAAAAAACGATTGAGATTGAAGCAGATGTAGAAGACTTTGAGATGGACGGCATCACTTTCAAGGGTGTTCCGATGGGATTTGATATTGATAAAGACTCTATCGATACTTCTTCTCTGAAAGATAAGACGAAAGAGATTACAGATGCGACAAAAGACCTTGATGACGGAGCACAGGAGTTGAAAGACGGAACAGCGGACGCACTGGAAGGAAGCCAGGAGTTAACAGATGGAACAGCGACTCTTGCTTCCGGCACAGCGACTCTGCTGGATGGCGGAAATACACTGAATTCCGGAAGTCAGACACTTCTGTCCGGAGCAGTCAGCCTTCAGAGCGGAATCAAACAGTATACATCCGGAACAGCAAGTCTGATCTCTGGAATGAAACAGTATATAAAAGGTACAGGACAGCTGGCAGATGGTGCAAAACAGTTGAAAGCACTGGAGAGCCTTGGAGATGTTACTACGGCAGTGACAAAACTGTCTGCAGCTGTAAATGGTGATGGAAGTGGTCAGGATCTGACCACCGGTTCTGCACAGCTGAGCACCGGATTGGCAAAGTTGAAAACACAGGTGGATGAGCTGGCTGCATCTTCAAGTGCACAACAGCTTGAGGCACTGGTACAGGGACTTATCCAGGCAAAAGATTCCTTAAATACACTTTCTGCACAGTCTTCTCAGCTGGCCCAGCTTCTTCAGGCGGATGCAGGAATGGCACAGTCCATCAGCGCAAGTCACAGTGCAGTACTTGAGAATCTGAACAGCCAGGCGGTGGCAGCAAATGAGCAGCTTGTATCAAGTGGCGCAAGCATGGCTGCACAGGTAAATGAACAGGTAGAGAGAGCAAACGGACAGATCAGTACAGCAAATGAACAGCTCAGCGCAAGCGCGGCTTCTGCGAACAGCCAGATTGATGCGGCAATCGCGGCTGTTAATTCTGCAGTTGCAGCCGGGGCAATTGACAGCGACCAGGCGTCAGGAATCATTGGCGGCCTGGAGGCTTCCAGGGTGAGCGTAGAAGGTGCCGGAGGCATTGATGGTGTATCTGCACCGGATACTTCTGCTATATCTATTTCCATGCCGGGTGAAGATGCTGGTATTCAGGCACAGGCAGCACAGCTGGCAGCATCGGCTTCTTCTTTATCAGAGGCAGCAGCCGGATTTCAGTCAGCAGCAGATCAGTTCGGAGCAATGGCAGGACAGATTAATGTTTCAGATGATATGCAGAATATGATCGGACAGCTGCAGTCTGCAATTGACAGTGCATGCCAGGGCGCAAATGCTCTGCAGAGTGGCATTTCCCAGGTTGGGGATGGTCTGACACAGCTTCAGAGTGCGACCAAAGACCTTCCGACTGCGGCAAAAGGAATCAAGCAGCTGAATGATGGATTCACAAAACTTCAGAAAAATGATGATAAACTGATCGCAGGTGGAAATCAGCTGGCTACATCAGCCTCATCACTTCGAAGCGGGGCATCCAGCCTTGTGTCAGGCGTCAGCCAGGTATCCGGTGGAATTACCAGTGCACTCAGCGGTATGCAGTCATTAAAGAGTGGCGCAGACTCGCTGAATGACGGAAGTATCCAGCTCACGGATGGTCTGAAAGATCTTGACGACGGAGCACAGGAACTGAAAGACGGAACTGCGGAATTCAAAGATAAAACTTCTGATATCGATCAGCAGATAGAGGATGAGATTGATGATATGCTTGATGAAATCTCCGGAAGTAATTATACACCGGTATCTTTTGTTTCCGCAGATAATAAGGACATCGGACTGGTACAGTTCGCAATCCGTACCGATGACATTAAGAAATAAACCAAAGATAACAAAATAAAAATATCGGGTGATTTGATGCGCCTCCATGTGAATTTTCTGGTACAATAAATGCAGAAAAATTCATATGGAGGTTTTTTATGATGCATACACTTGAAAATGACCAGCTCCGTGTGACGATCAGCGACCACGGTGCAGAATTATCAGGAATCTTTGATAAGAAAAATAACAGAGAAGTTCTCTGGAATGCAGATCCGGCGTACTGGAAACGTCATGCACCGGTTCTCTTTCCGAATGTAGGTCGCCTGTATCAGGATCATTGCCTGATAGATGGAAAGACTTACACATCCGGTCAGCATGGATTTGCACGTGATATGGAGTTTACCTGTACAGAAGAGAGTGAGACTTCAGTTACGTATTTACTGGAGGCAACAGATGAGACGAAAAAGGCATGGCCATATGAGTTCCAGTTATATATCACACATACACTGAACGGACGTGACCTGACGGTATCATGGAAAGTAGTAAATAAAGATCAGGAGACTATGTATTTTACGATTGGAGCTCATCCGGCATTTAATGTGCCGGTTCTTCCGGATACGGTACAGAGCCAGTACCATCTTACCTTCAGTGGACAGAAGGAGCTTACTTATTGCCTGCTGAATCCGGAGCTTGGAACGGCAATGCCGGATCAGCTGCATACATTGAAACTTGAAAATGGAACCTGTCTGATCGATGCGCATATGTTTGATGAAGGTGCATTGATCTTTGATGCGGGACAGATCACAAAAGCAGGTATTACACTGCCGGATGGTAAGCCGTACGTGGAAATCTCCTGCGAGGGATTCCCGAATTTCGGAATCTGGTCAGCGATTGGTGCACCGTTTGTCTGCCTGGAGCCATGGATGGGACGCTGCGACAATACGGGATATGAGAAAGAACTGTCCCAGAAACCGAATATCAACACAGTGAAACCGGCGGAAGTGTTTGAAAAATCCTACGTGATTTCAATAAAATAAATTTTAGAAAACAAAAAGAACCGAAAGGAATCCTTTTACAGGAAAATCCTTTCGGTTTTCTTTTCTTGTTATGAATCTTATGTAAGATGAAAAATATTTATTTTGTCTCGTCGATTTTCAGACGACTTTTTAAGGCAACGCAGCATGCAAGGTCTCCGATAACGTTGACACAGGTTGCACCCATATCACACAGAGTGTTGATACTGATGTATACACCCATGACACCTGCCGGAAGTCCGGCCATAGTTGCAAGGGCTGCGAAAGATGCAATCGCACCGCCTGGAACACCTGGAGTTCCGACGGAGAGGAGTACATTTGCCAGAAGTACAATGACCATCATGGAAATGCTGACATCAGGCATAAAATTTTTTCATTTTATCTCCTCCTCAAAAAATGGTATCTTTGGCAGAAAAATTCTCTTAAACATACAGAATATAACGAAAATTATAGCATGTGCGTATATGGAGTGTCAAGAAATCCAAAAATATAGGAAGGAATTTTACAGAAAAGGGATTTTACAGAGAGAAAAAGAGAATCATTACTGTTTCTGGAAAAAATTATTTTATTTTCACGAAAAAATATGCTATAGTTACAATTAAAGCTATGATACAGGGGTGTATTTAGGGCTTTTACATCAGAAAATATAATGCGACTGGGGGAATGTGCGGTGGAGCAGACCGTATTACATAAAAACGAACTGGAGTACTTTTTTGTAGAAGAATCCTATGGAGGAAATCAGGATCTGTTTCCGGATGTGACGATGCGTGACGGAGGATGTGGCGCGATAGCAGCTTGTGAGAGCTGTATTTATTTTGCCAGAACAAATGGGATAAAGAATCTTTATCCGCACCAGCCCCAGGAGATCAGCTGGGAAGATTACCATGATTTTGCATATGTGATGAAACATTATCTTTGTCCGAGACCGAATGGAATCGATACGCTGGAGCTTTTTATGGAGGGGTTTGGCGAATATCTGGCAGATGTGCATGATGATAAACTGAAGATGGAAGCTTTTCATGGAACACATATATATGAAGAGGCTGCAGAAGCGGTCCGCAGACAGATTGATAATGCCTGTCTGATCCCGTATCTGATGCTGAAACATAAAAATGAGAAGGGACCGCTGGAGGATTATATCTGGCACTGGTTTATCCTTGCCGGATATGAGGAAACAGAGGATGATCTTCTGGTAAAAGCAATTTCCTATGGAGAACATAAATGGTTCTCTCTGAAAGAAATGTGGGATACCGGATATGACAAAAAAGGCGGAATGATTTTGTATCATATATAGAAACGAACGGGAGAATGTGAGGAGTATGCTCCCTTGCTTTTAGGAGGTGCAGAGTTGGAAACCCGAGAGATACTGACAAGATTTAAGAATGGCGAACTGACATTGGAAGAAGCAGAACACTTTTTCCGTAAGGAGCCGTTTGAAGAAATGGATGAATATGCGAAGCTGGATTCACACAGAGAAATCCGTAACGGTTTTCCGGAAGTGATCTTCTGCAGCGGAAAGGCAGATCAGCATTTTGTGCATATCTTTCAGAAACTTTATGAGGACAATGGAGAAGTGTTTGGAACAAGAGCATCCAGACATCAGTATGAACTTGTAAAAGATCTTCTTCCAAATGTACAGTATGATGAGCTGTCTCATATCATCAAAATTGAAAAGAAAGAGAAAGAGCATATCGGTAAGATCGCAATATGTACAGCGGGAACTGCAGATATCGCGGTGGCAGAAGAGGCGGCTCAGACGGCTGAATATTTCGGCTCTCATGTGGACCGTGTGTTTGACGTGGGTGTGAGCGGTATTCACAGACTGTTCTCCAGACTGGATGTGATTCAGGATGCAAACTGTGTGATCGCGGTGGCCGGAATGGAAGGTGCACTGGCAAGTGTTCTGGGCGGTCTTGTTGATAAGCCGGTCATTGCAGTTCCAACTTCTGTCGGATATGGAGCAAGTATGAATGGGCTTTCTGCATTACTTACCATGATTAATTCCTGCGCAAACGGAATTGCGGTGGTAAATATTGATAATGGATATGGCGCCGGATATATTGCAACGCAGATCAATCGTCTGGCGGTCAGAGATTACGATTCCGGACAGACACAGGCTGAGGTCTTCGGATAGAGAGATTAAAAAAATAAGATCAGCAAAAAGAGGTGAACATATGGGTAAGACATTATATTTGGAATGCTATTCAGGAATCAGTGGAGATATGACGGTTGCGGCACTTCTGGATCTGGGAGCAGACAGGGAGGTGTTACAGAAATCACTGGAAAGTCTTCCGATTGATGGATTCCGTACAGAAATCTCCAGAGTAAAGAAATCAGGACTGGATGCCTGCGATTTTTCGGTCATTCTGGATCAGGATAATCACGATCATGATATGGAATATCTGCATGGAAATCACGAAAATGAAGAAGCACATATGCATGAGCACGATCACGGGCATCATCATGGACACGAACATGGGGATGAACATGAGAATCATCATCACGAACACAGCCATGAACATGAACATCATGACCATGGTCATGCACATGCTCATCGTGGAATGAAAGAAATTACAGAAATCCTTCAGAATTCAGGACTGACTGCCAGAGCAAAAGAGATGGCACTTAAAGTCTTTGGGATACTTGCACAGGCGGAATCGAAAGCACATGGAGTCCCGGTGGAAGAAGTGCATTTTCATGAGGTAGGTGCGGTGGATTCCATCGTGGATATCTCTGCAATCGCAGTCTGCATGGATAATCTGGATATTACGGATGTGATCGTACCGGTATTATATGAGGGAACCGGATTTATCCGTTGCCAGCATGGTCAGATCCCGGTACCGGTACCGGCAGTGACACATATCGCAGAAGACCATGAACTGAAATTAAAAATCACAGATATTCAGGGGGAGCTGGTAACTCCGACCGGTGCAGCAGTGGTGGCTGCGTTCCGTACTGCGGACAAACTTCCGGAGGATTTTACAGTGACAAAGATTGGTCTTGGTGCAGGTAAACGTCAGTATCGCTGTCCGGGAATTCTCCGTGCAATGCTCATTCAGAAAACAGAAGAAAAAGTAAAAGATATCATCTGGAAACTGGAAACAGATATGGACGACTGCAGCGGTGAAACAATGGGACATGTCATGAATCTTCTTATGGCGAATGGAGCAAGAGAGGCACATTATACACCGATTTATACGAAGAAGAACCGACCGGCATATACATTGACGGTGATTTGTAAGGAAGAAGAGAGAGAGAAGCTGGAGAATCTGATTTTTTCAGAGACAACAACGATCGGTATCCGCAGAGTGGAAATGGAGCGTACGATCCTGAAACGTGAGATTCAGAAGAAGAAAACTCCACTTGGTACCGTGATTGCTAAAGTATGTACTTTACCGGATGGACGGATAAAATGTTATCCAGAATATGATAATGCAGTGGAACTGGCAGAAAAAAATCAGATCAGTCTGCAGGAAACGCATGACAGAATCAGGAGTTATTGGACAACAGAAAGGTGAGACAGAAAATGAAAACAGGACTTGTTTTGGAAGGCGGCGCGATGCGCGGAATCTACACAGCTGGAGTACTGGATGTGTTTTTGGAACAGGGAATCCATTTTGACGGGGTGATCGGTGTTTCAGCCGGAGCATTGCACGGATGTTCTTTTGTATCTGGGCAGAAAGGAAGAAGTCTTCGTTATTTCAAAAAATATCGCAATGATAAACACTTTATGAGCTGGTGGAGTTTTCTTCATACAGGTGAAGTTGTCGGAAAACAGTTTTGCTATCATGATATTCCGGAACGACTGGATCCGTTTGATTATGAGGCATTTATTAAATCAGATACGGAATTTTATGCGACCTGTACAAATGTAGAAACCGGAAAAGCAGAGTACATTAAAATTACAGACATGCTGACGCAGATTGATGCCATGCGTGCGTCCGCATCTATGCCATATGTGTCCAGAATTGTGGATTACAAAGGAATGAAACTTCTGGATGGCGGATGTGCGGACAGCATTCCGGTTGAGGCATTCCGAAAGATGGGATATGACCGTATTGTGGTTGTCCTGACAAGAGAAGACGGATTTGTCAAGAAGCCGGAGAATATTAAAATGGCAGAAATCCGATATCATAAATATCCGGAGTTCGTGCGTACACTTCAGAACAGACATATAGTTTATAATCACAGTCTGAAGTTAATTAAAGAACTGGAACATAAGGGAGAAGTATTTGTTATCCAGCCGGACAAAAAACTGGATATCAGCCGCATGGAAACAGATCTGAATGTTATCCAGGGTGCATATGATCTGGGTGGAAGAGATGCCAGGATTCGCATGAAAGCACTCAGGGAATGGATGGGAGAAACTCATGACAGAAGAACATGGAATGAAAGTGATAGCAAGAATCCATAATGACTTTCCGACCAAATTCGGAATTCCCCACCAGAGTAATCGTCTGGATGCATTGAAAGCGACGATTATTTTTGAACCGGAATATCGGGTTCTGGAAGCCTTTCGTGGACTGGAAGAGTACAGTTATATCT
>CAVBPN010000234.1:11651-37874 GCA_963597235.1 bacterium | reverse complement strand
TGGTTCGATCAGAGCAGTTCTGTCAAAATCGGTATTTTCAGCCATGGAAATAAGGAGCTTCATATTGCCATCGGACAGCAGGGCAGAAGAAGTCCCCATTTTATCAGCGATACTGTTCAGGAACCCATAGTGGATCTCCAGTATGGATAAGGCATGGTCGCTCTGGAGGGATACATTACTGGTCATGGTTTTCTGGGAATTACTGTCGATGGAGCGCTGGACATGTATCAGGAAAACACCAAGGCTTATGGCGACAGCACAGATAAAAACCAGAATAGCATATATATAATGGGTGGAGATATTTCTCTTCCTTTTCATGTGTATTCCTCCCGGGGATTTACTGTTATGAGTGCTTATAGTATAAAATATTTTATGTGAGAATGCAAAAGACGTTTTTGCTTTTTTATTGATAAATCTGGATAACTATCTTCCATACAGCGATACAGATGTAAATGGTACAGTAACCGGACTGATCGCGGATGTTATTCCGGATATGATACGGGCACTTCCGGGTAAATACAGGCCGGACATTACATACAGAGGATTTACAAATCAGGAAGAAATGCTGGAAGGCTTTAAGAATGGAGAGGTGGATTTTGTATTTCCGGTAGGTGGAAAGAGCTGGTATGCAGAACAGCAGGATTACCGGCACAGTTCACCGCTTGTGATATCGTCAATGGAGCTTGTATATGCAGATCACCTCAAAGTAAATGTGGTCGACAGAATTGCAGTAAATAAAGACAATATGCTGCAATATTATTATACGATAGACTGCTTTCCGGATACGGAGATCATCACATGCGATACGATCGAGGACTGTATCAGGGCTGTGAGAAAAGGAAAAGCAGATGGAACAGTTGTCAATGCGCTGCGTGTATTTCAGTTAGTCCATTCACAGAACGGATTAAGTATGACACCGCTTGCAGAAACAGATGACAGATGTTTTGGGGTCAGGCAGGAAGACAGCGGCCTTCTTCAGCTGTTGAATCATGGAATCAGTATTCTGGGAAAAGACTATGGTATGAATCATGCTTATCAGTATATGGGGGATCTTGTGACCTATACACTGACAGGCTTCTCCTTCTTTTATAACTTGGCAGGAGCCTGTTCTGTATTAAAAATGTATATTCATAATGTCACAATGTATAAAGATTGCATAAAAACTGCATGAAATTGTTCTTGACTATGCTGCACAGGAGTTGTAAAATAAATGTAGCTTTTTAAAGAGTTAAAGCATAAGAGAAAATTCTATGATGGGAATCAGTAGAAACGGAAAATGCGCGTTTCCAGAGAGCCGCAGTTGGTGTGATGCGGTAACGGCACTGTTTTGAATATCATCCCTGAGAAGGAAGGCCGAACGTTACAGTGTTACACTTAAGATTCACCAGTAGGTTTTCACGGAGGCTCCCCGTTACAGGAGACGCGTATGCCGGTACGTTGGAGAATCGTACTTGTTTCAATGACGAAACAGGGTGGTTGCGGAAGTATAATATCCGTCCCTGAGGGGGCGTTTTTTTTATGTCCAAAAAGAAGTTGAAACAGGAATCTGAAACCGGAAAAACAAAAGGGAGGAAGAGAGGATGAAAGTCTACAAAAAACTCATGAATGCACTGGCAGCAGTTGAAAAAATCGTACTTGTGATCTCTACACTGCTGATCCTTGTGCTCACAGTGGGAAATGTATTTTCCCGTAAAGTGATCCACCGCTCATGGTCCTTCACAGAAGAACTTGTTGTAGCGGTATTCGTACTTATTACACTTCTGGCAGCGGCACTTTCCTGCCGTGAAGGTGGTCTGGTAAGCCTGACACTGGTTACGGACCGTCTTCCTGAAAAACTGAAAAAACCGTCTACAATACTGATCACAGTACTGAGCATTATTTTTTCGGTGATTCTTTTTAAATATGGTATGGATAAGGTTATCACTCAGCTTGAAAATGGTAAGAGAACCTTCGTATTGAACTGGCCGGAATGGATCTTCTGGTCCTTTGTACCGATCGGAGCAGCATGTATGATCCTTCATTTCATTGAATACTGTCTGGACTTCTGTTTCGGAAATAACGATAAGGAGGACAAATAAATGATCAGTGCTGTTTTATTTATTTCATTTTTTGTTTTTCTGATTTTAGGTGTGCCGATCGCGCTCTGCCTGGGACTTTCCTCAGTATGTGCGATCCTTTATTCCGGCACTTCACTTACAATTGTTGCAACAAACATGTATTCAGGAATCAGTAAGTTCCTTCTTCTTGCAATTCCGTTTTTCGTATTATCCGGAAACATCATGGCAAAAGCAGGAATCTCCCGCCGACTGATCGATTTTGTTGATACCTGTGTCGGACACAGAAAAGGTGGTATCGCGATCGTCTGCGTTATCGTTTCCTGTTTCTTCGGAGCAATCTCTGGTTCCGGTCCGGCTACAGTAGCAGCTCTTGGTGCTGTTCTGATCCCGGCAATGGTAGAGCAGGGCGGCTTCTCCGCACCGTTCTCTACAGCGTTGATGGCGACGTCGAGTTCCGTCGCGATCGTCATTCCACCAAGTATCGCATTCGTTGTATATGCATCCATCACAGGCGTATCTATCGCAGATATGTTCATGGCAGGTATCGCTCCTGGAATCCTGATGGGTGTGGCACTTGTGATCGTAGTACTTCTTGAAGCAAACAAACATGATATCAAACCATCCCGTGAGAAAGCGACAGCAAAAGAACGCTGGGATACATTCAAAGATGCATTCTGGGGATTCCTGATGCCGGTTATCATCCTTGGAGGAATCTACGGAGGTATCTTTACACCAACAGAAGCAGCGGCTGTATCTGTTGTGTACGGACTTTTTGTAGGTATGGTGATCTATCGTGAGGTATCTTTCAGAGATCTGTTTGATATTCTGGTAGATTCAGCAAAAACAACCGGTGGAATCATGCTGATCGTTGCCAGTGCATCCCTGTTCTCATTTGTATGTACCAAGTTTGGTATTGCAGATGCAGCATCAGGCTTACTTGCATCGATCGCACATAATCAGTTTGTATTCCTGCTGATTGTCAACATCATTTTCCTGATTGCAGGATGTTTCATCGATGCAAACTCTGCAATGTATATCTTCATTCCGATTATGCTTCCGGTATGTAAATCTCTGGGATATGATGTGGTTGCATTTGGTGTTATGGCAACCGTAAACCTTGCGATCGGACAGGTAACACCTCCGGTTGGTGTAAACCTTTTCGTTGCGATCAGTATCAAGATTAAAAAAGGTCTGGAAGTTACTCTGCAGCAGATTTCCAAAGCTGTTATGCCGATGATCGCTGCCAGTGTTGTGGTGCTTCTGATTGTTACCTATGTTCCGTCAATTTCCACAGCTCTGCCGAAAGCTCTTGCAAAAGATGGCTCCTACACCGGAGATCAGACTTCTGCTGATACGGGAAGCACTGCTTCTGCGGATGCCGGAGATGATAATGAATCCTTTAACATGATCGAAGATTACAGCGACCTTGACTGGCCGGAGATGACCTGGAACTTTGCATGCTCTACCACAGAGACAAGTACCTGGGCTGACGGCGGACGTAAGTTCGGAGAACTGATGGAAAAAGCCACCGGTGGTAAGATCAAAGTCAATGTTTACGCAGCAGACCAGCTGACAAACGGAAACCAGTCCGAGGGAATTCAGGCGCTGATGAACGGAGATCCGGTACAGATTTCCATGCATTCCAACCTGATCTATTCTGCATTTGACCCGAGATTTAATGTTGTATCACTTCCGTTTATTTATGATTCTTATGACGATGCAGACGCGAAATTTGACGGCGCAGCCGGAGACAAACTGAAAGAGATCCTTTCTGAGTACGGTCTGCACTGCATGGGTATCGCAGAGAACGGTTTCCGAGAGATAACAAACAGTAAACATGAAATAAAATCTGTTGAGGACATGAAGAATCTCAAGATCCGTGTGGCAGGTTCCAACCTTCTGATGGAATGCTATAAGAGATGGGGAGCAGACGCTACCAACATGAACTGGTCAGAAACTTACACAGCACTGCAGCAGAATACAGTAGAGGGCCAGGAAAATCCACTTCCGGCAATCGACGCAGCCAGTGTACAGGAAGTTCAGCCATATTGCTCTATGTGGGATGCGATCTATGACTGTCTGTTCTTCTGTATCAACCAGGATATCTATGACAGTCTGACAGCTGAGCAGCAGGCCGTTGTTGATGAGTGTGGACAGAAAGCCGTTGAGTATGAGCGTTACATCAACCGTTCCGGTGACGAAGAGATCATGAGCCGCTGGGAAGAGAGCAACGGTGTAACATTCACTAAGAAAGAAGATATGGACATTGACTCCTTCAAGGAAGCAGTTGATGGTGTAGACGAATGGTTCGTTCAGGAACTGGAGAGCCAGGGATATGACGATGCACAGGAGCTGGTAGACCTGTTTGAAAAATAGAAGTTACTGTGGACAGTGACAGATAAAGTGATTTAAATAAGAAGCTGGTGCTTCATGGGATAAATCTCGTGAGACACCAGCTTTTTTGTGCACCCGGTGGTGCATGTTTACTTGTTATGTTTTATACGATATTCAGATGGCGAAAGAGAATAGACTCTCTGAAACATTCGGCTGAAATGGCTTGTATCGCAAAAGTGAACTTCCTGAGCAATTTCGCTGACTGAACGGGAAGTGTTCAAAAGCAACCATGCTGCCTGTCGTATTTTTTCACCGTTTACAATTTCTTTAAAGGTGAGGCCCGTTTTCTTTTTGATCAAACGACTGAGGTATGCAGAAGAATAATTAAATTTCTGGCAGAGATCTTCCAGAGTTACTTCTGTATAGTGAAGCTGAATATAATGCAGAATTTCCAATGAAAAATCGGTTTTTTCTTCTTTTGCAGAAGTGATCAGATGCTCACTGTGTGACCGAAGTAATTCTGCAAAAAGAAATCCCAGACAGCTGCTGATTACGGACTGCCAGCATAAATTTTTTTGCTGATATTCCTGATACATAAAACAGACCATGTTTTTGATCTTTTCATCTTTTCCGGTACGAAACAGCAACATTGGAGAATCTCCGTTTCCATACAGGATTTTATTAAAATACACGCTGAGGATGGTTTCTTCTGATAATACACCAAAAAAATTCGCCAGAAAGGCAGGTTTCTGAATCAGAATATTCAGTGCAAGAACCTCATCATTATTGGAATGGATATAATGCGGTGCATCAAACTGCCAGAGGCAGAAGTCTCCTTCTTTCAGATGATAATGCTGATTATCACATACGTGGGTGCAGTTTCCCTGAAGAACATAAAATAATTCAATAAATGCATGTGTATGTTTATTCTGCGGTATGTAACGCGGATGTTTCATGATATGAAAAGGTCCATTCCGAAAAAAAGGTTCCCGGCTATCCGGAATAACAGAAATTTTATTACCTGGATCCGCATGAATCACTTCATATGCAAAATGTTCATAAGTTCTTTTTATCTCAGAAATTTCTGATTCAGATGGTGATATCATCTGATGTGTAAGTTGATAATAATCACGGAATGCCTTTTCCATGGGATTGAATGGAGAAAGTTCTTTTAACGTTTTTTTTAATGTAGTCGGTTTGATCAATAGATGGAAACATTGTTTTTCTCCTTAAACTTCTTTTTGTGATTATTATATAAAATTGATTTTTTAAAGTCAAATCTGTTGTGCAAACAGGACAAAAATATACAGTTAAGAGGTGAAAATAATTGATATAATTTCTATATCGTATTCAGAAGCATTTAAATAAACAACATATAATGTGCAAAAAGGAGAAGAAATTATGGCAAGGAAAAAACTTGTATTGTTTTTGGCAGGAATGATGTTGATAGGAAGTTTATCAGTTCCGGTCTGGGCAGCAGATGACACACAGAATTCCATTGACCTGACAGCTTTTGCAGATCCGGATATGAATTATCGTCCGGGTGTCCGCTGGTGGTGGCCAGGTGGAGCTGTTGATGAAGAGACACTGAAAAAGGAAATTGATTATCTGGCAGAAAACGGATTCGGTTATGTAGAGATTAATCCGTTCCAGGTTTCTACCATTCTTGAAGGTGACGAAGAAAAAGTGACTTCTATTTATACCCCGGAGTTCTATCAGCTTCTTGAAACAGCAGTCAGCTACTGCGAAGAAAAAGGAATTACCGTAGATCTTAATATGGGTTCTGGCTGGAATGCCAACAGTGGCGATGTAACTTATGATGAATCTATGGGAAATATGGCATTGGGACGTAATACAGTTACTGCAGCAGAGGCAAAAGAGACACTTGATATTCCGGCTGCTGAACGTAGTTCTTTCTATGTGGGTGATGCGGCAAAAGGCGAATGGGAAGACGGAAGTGTTAAACTTCAGGGGGTTCTGGTAGCTGAACTTACCGGGGAAAATGGTACGGACTTTGTTGAAGGAGAAGGAACCTTTGGTCCAAAACCATCTTATGAAGAAGTTTACAACGAAGATGGAAGTGTTAACAAATCTTATGATACACAGGTTGTCCTGAATCCGGAAAACAGCTATTTTATTGAAGCAGATGATGCCCAGATCCAGGATGGTAAACTTGTCCTCAGTGATGATATCAAGAGTAACTTAAGTGATGATAAAAACTATGAGATTGTTGCAATGTACTATATTCCTTCCGGTGGTAAAGGCATTGACTGTGCGGAAGACTGGTATGTCGTTGATCATATGGATGCAGAAAAAGTAGCGGATTATATGAATGACTGGCTTGGAAATGAAAACCTGGCTGCAATTCTTGAAAAACACCAGAATGTTCGTGCGGCTTTCAACGACAGTTATGAGTTCTATTCAGATATCTATTATACAGAAGATATGAAAGAACTGGCAAAAGACAGTGAAAATAACGGTCTTGGTTATGATTTCAGCAAATATCTGCCAACGATTTATAAACAGTACAGCGCAGCACCTTATTATATGGGACTCGGAACGGCTGATACTTATCTGACATATACTACCAATGATGATGAAAAAGCACGTATTACTTATGATTATAATACTCTGATCAATAAGAAATTCCAGGAAGGAATGGCTGCTTTCCAGAAAGGTGCAAATGACAGTGGTCTTCTGTACCGTCAGGAAGCATACAACCCGCCAATTGATACGATTGGTTCTGCACAGTATATTGATATTCCGGAAACGGAGCAGTCCGGTGAATATGATCTGATCCGTACTTCTTCCGGCGCACATTTATATGGAAAGAATCTTGTGACCTGTGAGCAGTTTACTCTTGGCTGCACGCCACTTGCGAACTCTCTGGAACAGATGAAAATCGGTTATGACATCATGGCAACCAGTGGGGTCAATAACTTCTTTTATCATGGCTACATGTATGAGTATGGAGTAGACAGTGAAGAATATGGAGAAATGGGGTGGGCGCCGTTCCCGTCGATAGGCATCAACATGACCGACAGAAATACCCTCTCAGAATATTTTGGTGAAATGAACGCTTATGCAGCAAGAGTCAATTATCTGATGCAGCAGGGAACTGCAAGCAAAGATGTTGCTTATTACATGCCATTCAACGGAAGTCTCTCCGAAACAGATGCCGTTAAGACTATGAATACCGATGGTATTGCGTGGGATGCAATCAATGATTCCAGCATTGTTGCGGATGATACAACTGTTCAGGATGGTCAGATCGTTGCAAATGGCGGCAATATGAAATATGATGCGCTGGTAGTTGAGGCAGATTCCGTACCGGAAGCAACTATGGAAAAGATTGCAGAACTTGCAGAAAATGGAGCAAATATCATTTTCTATGGCAGCGCACCGGAAAAACAGCCGGGATATTGTGATGGTAATTATGCAGAGGCCGATGCAAAAACAGCAGAAGCTGCTCAGACTGCTGTAGACAACGGTGCTGTTGTAGCTGCAACAACAGAAGACTTTTCAGCAGCACTTGATGAGAAGACATCACCGGAAGTTTCCTATGAAGACAATGAAAATGTAAGATTCATCCGCCGTACACTGGATGATGGTTCTGAACTGGTATATATCCGAAATATCAGTGCAGAGGATAATACGATTACAGTTGATGTATCTGAAGAATACGGAAACTGCTATTTCCTGGATCAGTCCACTGGAAAAGTGTACACCGCTGAAAAGCAGGAAGACGGCAAAATCACCTTCACCATGGACGCAAGCAACGATACACTTGGCGGTTTCAACAGCATGGCAATCGCTCTCCTTTGCGAAAAAGGTGACGTAGCTCTGGATGAAACAGCAGTTTCAGAAGGAACTCCAAAATGCCTGGATCAGGCAGAAAGTACGGATACAAAAGAAGTGACCGTAAATTCTCTGACCGTTGGCGACAAGACATATACAGAAAATGTAGTTGGTAAATGGAACAGTGATGAATTCCAGAATGGAGAACTCAAGAATTCTGATGAGACAGGTGTTTATACTGGAACTGTAACACTTGACGCACTTGGGGACGGACAGAAAGCTGTTCTGACTCTTTCTGATGTTTATACTGCAGCAAATATCAAAGTAAATGGCACAGAAGTTGGAGATCTTCTGTATGCTCCGTGGACACTGGATATCACAGATGCTGTAAAAGAAGGAGAAAATACAATTGAGATTTCTGTAACTCCTAGAAAATACAATGCAATTCATACAGATGCTGCAACAGAAGAACTGGTAGACACAGGATTTGCCGGAACTGCGGCAGTAGAGATTCAGTAAAACTCTGAATATGAAATAAAATTCGAAAAACTTTTTGAAAAATTTTTTCTAATAAAAAGCTGGTGCTTCGCAGATTGCGGGGTACCGGCTTTTATAGTATAATAAATTAATAATGGGCTTTTTGGAAAAGAGCCATACGGAAAAAAGGGGCGAGGGGGAAGCACTCACAGTTGCGAAGGCCGCTTTCCCCCTCGAACTCCCCCTTCAGGCCACGCTGAAAAAACATATAGAGATTTTGGAAGAATCTATAAAGTATTTTACAGGAGTTTAACTAATCAATATGAGTAAATTTAATCTGAGTTTTTATAGAGGGAAAAGGGTTCTGGTGACGGGGCACACGGGTTTTAAGGGGTCGTGGCTTTGTCGTATGTTGCTGGATTTGGGAGCGGAAGTGACCGGGTATGCACTGGAGGCACCAACGGAGCCGTCTTTGTTTAAATTGACAGATCTTGGAGGTCAGATGCATTCTGTGATTGGTGATGTGCGTGACTTAGATCACATGATGCAGGTTTTTAAAGAGACGGAGCCGGAGATCGTGCTTCATCTTGCGGCACAGCCGATCGTGAGAGAATCTTACAAAAATCCGGTATATACTTATGAGACAAATGTTATGGGAACGGTAAATATTCTGGAATGTGTCCGTCAGACAGAGTCCGTGAAGTCTTTCTTAAATGTAACCACAGACAAGGTTTACCATAATCGTGAATGGGAGTGGGGATATCGGGAGGACGATCCACTGGATGGATTCGATCCGTATTCCAACAGTAAGTCCTGTTCGGAGCTGGTGACACACAGCTATAAGAATTCTTTCTTTGCAGACAGAGAAACAACTATTTCTACAGCAAGAGCAGGTAACGTCATCGGCGGTGGCGATTTCGCGACAGACAGAATCGTGCCGGACTGCATCCGTGCAGCAGTCGAGAAGAAACCAATTCCGGTGCGCAACCCACATTCTACAAGACCGTATCAGCATGTGCTCGAACCGCTTTATGCATATCTGATGATCGCAGCCATGCAGTATCAGGATCAGAAATATGAAGGATACTATAATGTCGGCCCGGGAGACGAAGACTGTGTGACAACCGGTGAATTGGTTGATATTTTCTGTAAGGCATGGGGAGAAGGCCAGACATGGGAAAATCATTTTGTGGGTGGCCCTCATGAGGCAAACTTCCTGAAACTTGACTGCTCCAGACTTCGTCAGACATTTGGCTGGAAACCGGCATGGGGTGTGAAGAAGGCAATTGAGAAGACTGTCGAGTGGAGTAAGGCATGGCAGGCCGGCGAAGACATTAATGAAGTGATGAAACGACAGATCCGTGAATTTATAGAAGATATCGGAAGTAAAGCAGACGATGAATGAAAATAAGTGATATGTGAAGTCACTTTTGAATACAGAAATATATGACACAACAACGAAATTATAACAGAGGAGATCAATTATGTTTGAAAATATGACAGAGCAGCAGGCAAAAGACCAGATCCTTGACATGGTCGATAACTACTGCCAGAAATACCACAACCAGCAGAAGCCATTTCAGGAGGGCGACCGCATTCCGTACGCATCCCGTGTATACGATTCAAAAGAAATGATGAATCTTGTGGACAGTGCACTGGAATTCTGGCTGACCGCTGGAAGATATGCAGACCAGTTTGAGAAGAACTTTGCAAAATATCTGGGTATCCGTTTCTGTTCCCTTGTAAACTCCGGTTCTTCCGCAAATCTTCTGGCATTTATGGCACTGACTTCTCCGCTTCTTGGCGACCGTCAGGTACTTCCGGGAGACGAAGTGATCACTGTAGCTGCCGGATTTCCGACAACGGTAGCACCGATGATCCAGTATGGTGCTGTTCCGGTATTTGTGGATGTGACGATTCCGCAGTACAACATCGATGTGACCAGACTGGAGGATGCTGTTTCGCCAAAGACAAAAGCAGTCATGCTGGCACATACTCTTGGAAATCCGTTTGATCTTGTTACACTTAAGGCCTTCTGTGAGAAACACAACCTGTGGCTTATCGAGGATAACTGCGACGCACTTGGTTCTGAATATGAGATCAACGGAGAAAAGAAACTCACCGGTACGATCGGAGATATCGGAACTTCCAGTTTCTATCCGCCGCATCATATGACCATGGGCGAGGGCGGTGCTGTCTATACAAATAATCCGCTTCTTCATAAGATCGTCCGTTCTCTTCGCGACTGGGGACGTGACTGCAGCTGTCCGTCCGGAAGAGACAATCTCTGTGGCCATCGTTTTGACAAGCAGTACGGCGAACTTCCACTTGGATATGACCATAAATATGTATATTCTCATTTTGGATATAACCTTAAGGCAACCGAGATGCAGGCTGCGATCGGCTGTGCACAGCTGGAAAAATTCCCGGGATTTGTAGAGCACAGAAGACATAATTATGCACGCCTGCGTGCGGCACTTTCAGGATGTGAAGAATTCTATATTCTGCCGGAAGCATGCCCGTCCTCAGATCCGAGCTGGTTTGGTTTCCTGATGACCTGTAAAGAAGGCGTGGACCGAAATAAAGTCGTACCTTATATTGAAGAAAGGGGCGTTCAGACAAGAATGCTGTTTGCCGGAAATCTTACAAAACATCCGTGCTTTGATCAGATGAGAGCATCAGGTAAGGGATACCGCATCTCCGGTTCTCTCGAAAATACAGACCGCATCATGAAGGATACTTTCTGGGTAGGTTTATATCCGGGAATGACCGATGAAAAGATTGATTACATGGCAAAAGTGATCGCAGAAGCAGGAAGGCAGGCAAAATAATGGGATTTGATGAGAAACTGCGCTGGTACGGTTTCTGGGCAAAAGACCGTCTGGAAGGCGGTACTGTCCGTAAATACTATGACGAAGTCAGAGAAAGTTACCGTAAGGGAACTTCGATCGAAAAGACGGATGAAAAGATCTGTAAGCTGATCGCACATGCAGTGCGTACTACTGAATTTTATAAAGATTACAGCGAAGATACACCGCTTTCGGAAATGCCGGTCATGAATAAAGATGCCTATCGTCAGAATTATGAGGCATGCCAGTCCGGCGTTTACAAAGAAGCGTCTGATAATCGTATCATGTACACAAGCGGTTCTACAGGAACACCGTTTGCCATGATCCAGAATAAAAATAAAATTCTTCACAATACGGCAGCCAGCATTTTTCTTGGAACTGTAGGCGGTTATTATATCGGCATGAAAGAGGCATTTATCCGTATGTGGGTCGGCGATCATGCAAAGAAAAGCCGCCTTGCCCGCATGGCAGAAAATCTGATCATGATGGACTGCTCGAACCTGGATGACAAAAAGCTGGCAGAAATGCTTTCTGTGATCCAGAAGAAAAAAGTAAAATGTCTGATTGGTTATGCGAATGCACTGGGTGAGATCAGCCAGTTTATCGAGAGACATCAGCTTGATATGTCTGATTTCTGTGTACAGTCAATCCTGCCGATTTCTGAGAGTATGCCGAGTGAGATACGAAGACAGCTGGAGCGTCAGTTTAACTGTACCGTAAAATCCTGGTATTCCAATGAAGAAAACGGAATCATGGGAATTCAGAAGGAAGAAGACGAAAGCTATTATATCGACAGCGAAAGCTATTATTATGAGATTCTGAAACTTGACAGTGACGAACCGGCAGAACCGGGCGAACTGGGAAGAATTGTTATCACAGACCTTTATAATTATGCGATTCCTCTGATCCGCTATGATAACGGAGACCTGGCAGTGTATGAACGAAAAGAAAAGAACGGCCGTTTTAAACTGTATCTGAAAGAACTGTACGGCCGCCGCGGCGATATGATCTACGACTGCAGGGGAAGGATCGTCTCTCCGTTCGTTCTTCTGAACGGACTTTCCATGGCGAAGGGAATTAATCAGTATCGCTTCATTCAGGAAGATGTGACGAAGTATACGCTCTGGCTGAACGGCAACAAAGACGAGATCGATGAAAAAGCAATCCTCGATTTCATCAGTCCGTATTTTGGTGAAGAGGCAGAAATCACAGTGGAGTATGTGGATGAGATTCCGGTCCTGAATTCCGGCAAGCGTAAATCCTTTGAAAACCGCTGTGAGAAATATAAAAAGAAATAAGCAGGAGGCTGTTTTTTGGCATCAAAAACAAATCAAAAACGAATTGTATCAAATACAGCGTACACTATAGGCGGTGCACTGCTGATGAACGGAGTTTTGCAGATCCTTGTATATCCTCTGCTGAACCGCATTATGGGCAGTGACCAGCTTGGTGAACTTCTGTATCTTATGGGGCTGGTTGCAATCCTCTGTCCGTCTGTCGGGCAGGCATTAAATACCAGCCGCCTTGTTGTCCGAAGAGATTACGATGTATCTAACGGAGATTATAATATCCTTCTTCTGTTATTCGGCGGAGTGGGTACGGTCGTGGCACTTGTTGTGGCGAAGTCATCCATGACGACCCCGCTTGTAATCCTCTGGACGATTATCCTTCTGATGACAACGATCTTTCGTTATTACGGAGATGTAGAGTATCGACTGAATCTGAATTATCAGAAATACTTCATATATTATACCGTTCTGACCGTGGGCTATGTGGCTGGATTTGGATTTTATCTGCTCACGAAGAACTGGTTCCTGGTGTTTATCACCGGCGAAGCGGCTGCAATCATTTATCTTGCAGCGACAGGAACTGTGTTCCGTGGATTTTTTGACAGGAGCAAATGGTTTAATAAGGCATTCCAGCGTGGCGGATTCCTGGTATTTTCTTACCTGATTACAAACCTGACACTAAATATTGACCGCCTTGTGCTGGAAAATCTGATTGGACATCTGGCAGTCACCCAGTATTACGTAACTTCCCTGATTGGAAAGACACTGGTACTTCTGGTGGCTCCGATCAACACGATCATCATTTCTTATTTGACACGGAAGCAGGAGAGGATGAACCGGAAACAGTTTATGATGTTTACCGGAATTGGAATCGGAGTGAGTCTGGTATTCTTTATCTGTGCACAGATTGGAACGCCGATCTTCGTAAAATTATTCTACGGTGATCTGTATGACTCTGTAAAACAGATGATCACAGTCGTAAACTTAAGTCAGATTCTTGGTGTGCTTTCTGCATACCTGTTTATTGTGGTGCTGACATTTACAGAAGAAAAATGGCAGCTGCTTCTCCAGATCTTTCATCTGGTGGTAATCGTGGCACTTGTGTTGCTTTTCACCGGAAGCGGTGGCATAATGGGATTTGCCGAGGCTGTACTGATCGCCAATGCGATCCGTGTGGCAGCCGTGATCCTGCTTGGACTTATAAAAGCAGGAAAATAAAATAATCTGACAGGAATGAAAACAGAAAGTCTGTATTAATATGTGGTCAGAAATGTCCGCAGGATTGACAGAAAGGGAAAAACATGCAGGCAGGAGAAATTTTGAGAAGGACCGCTTTTAACGCTCTCGATAAGATGCAGGGCGGAAAGCTGGATAAGATAAAAAAAGTCAACAAGCATGAGATCATGGAGGGAATCACAGAAGAATATGCGGATCGCCGCGTTGAGAAACTTCTGGATTATGCAAAAAAACACTCTGCTTATTATAAAGATTACCAAGATGCAAAAGATATCACGGAATTCCCGGTCATGACTAAGATGGAGTATAACCAGAACAAAGACCGTATTCTCTGTGATGACTGTCAGGATAAGAAAGACAGCCTGTTCCGTCTGAGTACCAGCGGCTCTACAGGAGCACCTTTTACCGTACTCTGTGATGGGGACAAGATGAACCGCGTAAATATGAACTTCATTTCTTTTATGGAGCTGAATGGTTTCCGTATGGGAATGAAACGTGGCGAATTCCGTGTCTGGATTCCGGGCAAAAACGTAATCTCTAAATGGAAATCTTTCAAAAACAATCTGATCATGATTGATATTTCGAACATGGGAGATGAGGCACTTGCAGGGATCTGTGAGAAAATCCGCAGAGAAAAGATTCAGGTTCTTGTCGTATATTCCAGCGCGCTAACGGTATTATCCAATTATCTGAAACGTAAAAAAGTCGATATCAGTAAATGGGATGTCGAGATGGTCTTTGCAATGGGAGAGGCACTTCCGGATGCAACGTATGAACTGGTAAAAGAAATCTTCGGATTCTATCCGGTGCGTTCTTATGGAAATAATGAGAATGGTTTCCTTGCCTGCCAGGTGAATGAAGAAGACCGTTATACAGCCGATCTTTATAATTTCTATTTTGAGATGTTAAGTCTGGATTCTGATGAGCCGGTAAAACCGGGCGAACTTGGAAGAATCGTTGTGACTGATTTTTATAACAAAGCATTTCCGATGATTCGATATGACACAGGAGATACCGGAATCTATCAGGAAGTGATTGATGAAAAAGGCCGTAAACATGGCTATTTTACAGAAATCTATGGCCGCAGAGGTTCTATGATGTATAACTGTTCCGGGGAACCGCTTTCCATTCATGTGTTTATGAATGTGCTGATCAATCTGGAAGGCATCGTGCATCAGGCGAAATGTATTCAGTGGGAAAAGAAACGTTATCAGCTGATTCTGAATGCAGACAGAGATAAGATCAATGAGGCAGAAGTCGTTGGTTCTTATCGTAAATATCTTGGTGAGGAAGTACAGATCGATGTGGAATATGTTGATGAGATTCCGATCGAGGCTTCCGGTAAGAGACTGGTGTGCGAGCAGAAATGCCCGGACTATATCTGAACAGGGGAAATAAAAATGAAACAGAAAGTATCTGATTATATTGCGGACCGTATTGCCGAGTGGGGCATCCGCGATGTATTTACCGTAACGGGCGGCGGAGCCATGCACATGAATGACTCCTTCGGCCATCACAAAAAACTGCACTGCACCTATCAGCATCATGAGCAGGCGTGTGCGATGGCAGCGGAAGCTTATGCCCGTATGGATAACCGACTTGCGGCTGTCTGTGTGACGACAGGCCCGGGAGCGACCAACGCGATCACTGGTGTGCTCGGCGGATGGATGGATTCGATTCCGATGCTGATTTTTTCCGGGCAGGCAAGATATGCGACGACCGTTCCGGCAAGTGGACTGCCGCTTCGAAGCATGGGGGTACAGGAGTGCAACATTGTTCCGGTGGTATCCTCCATTACAAAATATGCAAAGATGGTGATTCATCCGGAAGATATCCGTTATTGTCTGGAAAAAGCCCTCTATATGGCGACGACAGGCAGACCGGGGCCGGTGTGGCTCGATATTCCGCTTGATGTGCAGGGAGCAACTGTCGAGACAGATGATTTAAGAGCGTATGACCCGGCGGAAAATCCGGAGCAAAAACCGGCTGAGATTTCGGACGAAGTTATTAAAGAAATTCTGGATCGAATTGAAAACAGTCAGAGACCGGTACTCTCACCGGGAAACGGTGTGCGTCTTGCAGGTGTCATCAATGAATTCCATAAACTGGTGAATGTTCTTGGCGTACCGGTCGTGACCGGAATGAGCAGTGTAGATGCGATTGAATCCGATCATCCATATTACGTGGGAAGAAGCGGCGGAACCGGGACAAGACCGGGGAACTTTGCACTGCAGAACAGTGATGTCCTTCTTTCCATCGGGAACCGTCAGGGATTCAGCCAGACCGGTTTCCAGTATCAGGACTGGGCTCGCGAAAGCTTCACGATTCTGAATGATATTGATGAAAATGAACTGAAAAAGCCGAATCTTCATGTCAGCCTTCCGGTTGTCGGAGATGCGGCGGATCTGATTCAGAAACTTCTGGCAGAAGCAGCCGGAAGGGGAGCAGATGAATCCCATCCTTTATTTAAGGGAGAAGACTGGCGTGAGCAGTGCCGAAGCTGGAGAATGAAATATCCGGTCGTGACTGCGAAGCATTATGAAACAATAGAGGAAAACTGCACAAATATCTATGCATTTTATGAAGAACTGTCGAAAGCCATGAAAGAGGACCAGAATATTATGGTCAGCGTCGGAACTTCCCGTGTTGCGGGAAGTCAGGCTTTCCGTGTGAAAAAAGGACAGCGCTTTATTACGAATCCGAATACAGCATCGATGGGCTTCTGTCTTCCGGCCGCAACCGGAATTGCAGTGGCACAGCCGGGAAAACCGGTTGTCTGTGTGACCGGTGAGGGAAGTCTGCAGATGAATATTCAGGAAATGCAGACGATCCGACAGAACAATCTGCCGGTAAAATTATTTGTGATCAATAACCAGGGATATCATTCCATCCGACAGACACAGCAGAGCTATTTTAATCCGCCGCTTGTCGGTGTGGGTGAGGAGAGTATGGACCTAAGCTTTCCGGATCTTGCAAAACTGATGCCGGCGTATGGATTTTCTTACCGGGCAGTTCATACAGCGGATGCCCTTCCGACAGCCATTCAGGAAGCACTGGATGCGGATGACGCTTTTGTCTGCGAAATATTTGTGACAAAACTGCAGAAGACAGAGCCGAAGACAGCTGCGAAAAAGCTTCCGGACGGAAGTATGATCTCTGCACCGCTGGAAGATATGTATCCGTTTCTTGATAAAGAAGAAATGGAAGCAAATATGTACATTCCGCTTCCGGAAAAAATGTTGTAATGTATGGAGACAGAATGAAACGAATCGTTGTGACAGGAGCCACCAGCATGATCGGTGCGGCTCTGATTGAAGAATGTGTAAAAAACAATATTGAAGTGTATGCAGTTGTGCGTAAGTCTTCCGGAAAGCAGGACCGCCTGCCGGACAGCAGTCTGGTTCACTTAACAGACAGTAGTCTGGAAACGTTGGAGCAGCTTCCGCAGCTCATCCCGGAGAAGTGCGATACCTTCTATCATTTCGCCTGGGGAAATACAGGAGAGAACCGTAATCGAAGTACGGAACTGCAGAGCAGAAATATTTCCTATACACTGGCGGCTGTGAGGACAGCTTATGCACTGGGATGTAAACGATTTATCGGCGCCGGTTCGCAGGCAGAATACGGTCCGATGGATGTGGACAGAATAGCTCCGGACAGTCCGACAAATCCGACGACCCCATATGGAGCAAGTAAACTGGCATCCGGGCATCTGGCAGGAATGCTGTGCCGGGAACTGGGGATGGAATGTATCTGGCCGCGTATTTTCAGCGTATATGGGATTTATGAAAAAGAGACAACGATGATTGCATCCGGACTCCGTAAAATGCTGCGGGGTGAGCCGACAGAATTTACTCCGGCCATGCAGCGCTGGGATTATCTGTACAGTAAAGATGCCGGAAGAGCTTACTATCTGATCGGAGAAAAAGGCCGGGACGGAGCTGCGTACTGCGTGGGAAGTGGTCAGGCAAGACCACTTCGCGATTATATTTTAAAGATGGCAGAGATCACAGACGTGAAAGATCCGGGAATCAGTGCAAGACCTTATCCACCCGGCGCAGTCATGAATCTCTGTGCAGATACAGAAAGTCTGTATGCGGATACCGGATTTGTGCCGGAATATACATTTGAAGAAGGAATCAGAGAAACAATTGCCTGGATAAAAAGCCAGAGTACAGGAGAGATAAAATGAGGAAGAAGATTTCGGTGGTAATTCCCACCTACAATGAAGAGGCAAACGCAGTGCCTCTTGCAAAAGCGGTGAGTGAAGTCATGGAACGGGATCTCAGCGAATATGACTACGAGATCCTGTTTATTGACAATCACTCAAAAGATAATACACAGGCACTCCTTCGGGGATTATGTGCCAATAATAAAAAGATAAAGGCAATCTTTAATGCAAAGAATTTCGGGCAGGCCCGTTCACCGGTTTATGGAATGAAACAGGCATACGGAGACTGCGTTGTCCGTATGTGTGCAGATTTTCAGGATCCGGTGGATATGATCCCGAAATTTGTATGCGAATGGGAAAAAGGAACAAAGATTGTCATCGGTGTTAAAAGTGCCAGTAAGGAACGCAAGGGTATGTACTGGATCCGTTCCTGCTATTATAAGATGATAAACAAGATCACGGATATTGACCATATCGATCAGTTCACAGGTTTTGGATTATATGATAAGAAGTTTGTTGATGTTGTCCGCGACCTTCACGATCCAATGCCGTACCTTCGTGGCATCATCGCGGAACTTGGTTTTGATTATAAAGCAATCGAGTATACACAGCCGAAGCGTCGTGCAGGAAAGAGCAAAAATAATTTCTACAGTCTGTATGATTACGCAATGATCGGCATTACTTCTTATTCAAAAGTAGTTATGAGGCTGGCAACCTTTGCCGGATTTATCATCGGTGGCTTAAGTATGGTTGCGGCAATCGTTTATCTCGTTTTGAAACTGATGTACTGGGATCGATTCTCCGCAGGTGTTGCGCCGATGGTGATCGGAATGTTTTTCCTTGGGGCATTGCAGCTGTTCTTTATCGGATTCCTTGGAGAATATGTCTTAAGTATCAATACAAGAGTTCTTGACCGTCCGCTTGTTGTGGAGGAAGAAAGACTGAATTTCGAAGAGGATGATAAAATGGCTGCTGTGAGTGAAGTGACTGACGATGTATCCGAAGCTTCGAAAGAATGAGGAATATGGGAGAGAAGATGAAACATACAAAAAGTACTACAGTAAAGAAGCAGGGATTTTTAAGTCGTAAACAGGCAGAATGGAAAGCAATGAAATTCTGGAGCGGAAATGATCTCTGCAGACTGGACTGGATCTTAAGTATTCTGATACTGGCGGGACTTTTTGTCACCTGTGTATATGGGGATATCCGCCTGACCGGAAACAGATCCTTCCTGATGTATCATCATTTTACAGATTTTTATGAGGCAAGCTACGAGCAGTCCGGCGGTTACTGGGCAAATTATCTGCCAAGTACATTTATCGCCTATGCAATCTGGAACCTGCCGCTCTATCTGGCAGGACACGTGCCGGAAGCAATCCTTACCAACAGTTTTGTAAATAACATGTGGTATAAGCTTCTTCCGGTCATTATCTATTTTGTGACCGCACATCTGATCTATAAGATCGGAAAAAAAATGGGATTTGGGGAGAAGAAATCACTCCTTTGTAAATTTGCATTTCTGGTATTTCCGATGGGCGTATTCAGCCAGTTTATTTTCAGTCAGTATGATATTTTTACCGTGTTCTTTATGGTACTTGGCCTGTATCTGTTCCTTCGTAGAAGGATGTGGCAGTTTGCTCTGGTCTTTGGTGTGGCGGCAACATTTAAATACCAGGCAGTCCTTTATTTTGCGGCGCTGCTTCTTCTGAAAGAAAAGAAGATCCGTAACCTGATCCGTTATACAGTTATTATGGTAATTCCTCTTGCGGTGGAAATCCTGCCAAACTGGAGATCACCGGCATTTCAGAGATGTGTGTTCGGCTTCGGGGCACTGGAATCTGTGCAGAAATCCTTTACACTCGGATTTTTCAGTGGAATCAATCTGATGGCAGCAGTGGCAGCCTTTGTGCTGGTGTGGGCTTATCAGAAAAAAGTAGAAGAGGAAGAGACTCTGGCATCCTGGGCAGTCTTTTACTGCGTGGCAGTAAGCTTTGCACTGTTCGGTTTTTCCAGCTGGAATCCTCAGTGGGTACTTCTGATGGTGCCGTTCCTGGTTCTGAATATCTTTATGAATGAGAACGGCAATCTGATGCTGATGCTCACAAGCGTCTTTATGCTTGGTCTGTATATTTTCTGCAGCCAGAGCATGATCAATGAGACTGTAGTGAATGGTGGTTTCCTGAAATATCTGATCGGAGACCGTGCTTTTGCAGTCCGCATGTGGGATCTTTATAAATTCCATGATCAGGAGCTGCTCTGTACCGCAATGTGGGTAGTACTTCTCCTATATACGGTATTCGGACATCCGCGTTACCATAAGAAAAAAGGCAGCGTGATCTCGAAAGGTCTGGTATGGCAGATCCGTGCAGCATTCCTGTTTGGTGTGGCAGCATTTATGCTTCCACTGGCAATCTGTGTGGCAGGTGTTTTCCAGGGCAAGATCGTGTTCACGGACAACAGCCGCCAGAACATGGAAATGGAAAATGTTGTCATGCTGGAAGATGGCCAGCCGGTTACTCAGGAATTTGTGGCAGATGGAAATACGCTGTCAGATATTCAGATTCGTGTTTATGCGCAGTCCGGTACAGATCTGCACAGCCTGAAGATCGTACTTCGTGAAAAAGAATCCGGTGAGGTGCTTTATGAGCGCGAGACCGATACGTATGGCCTGAAGGAAAATACGGCTTTGTATTCCTTCCTGAAACATTCCGTAACAGTAGAAGCAGGAAAGACTTATCAGCTGGAACTTACCAGTGATGCACCGGCGGGAAGCGGAATCGGCCTGTACTGCGTGACACCGAAAAAAGCATCAGAGCTGCTGGTAAGCCCGGAATCAGAAGAAGATTCAGCGAACAGAAGCCTGCAGATGCGCATAACCGGGGTGGAATAATCAGGTGAAAGCCTGCTAATAATGAATATATGAGGCTGTTCAAAAAACTTTCGTCAGAATTTATATAAATTTTTTGTAAAGTTGTGTTAAAATTCGCAAGAGTGTGTTATAATGGATGCATAAACAGCAAACCTGTTGTTTATAAAAATATCATCCAAAATAAACAGCAAAGGGGATGGGACTATGAAATTTATTATTAGTGGAAAGAACATCACAGTTTCCCAGGGACTTAAGAACGCAGTAGAGGATAAACTCGGTAAACTGGAACGGTATTTTACTCCAGACACAGAAGTTATCGTAACATTAAGTGTCGAGAAAGAAAGACAGAAAATCGAAGTAACGATCCCGATGAAAGGAAATATCATCAGATCCGAACAGGTAAGTAACGATATGTATGTATCCATTGACCTGGTAGAAGAAGTCATCGAACGTCAGCTTCGTAAATACAAAAATAAAATAGTAGACAAACAGCAGGCAGCAGCCAACTTCCAGAAAGAATATCTGGATAAGGAATATGAAGAGGATGAAGATGTTAAGATCATCCGTACAAAGAAATTCGGAATCAAACCGATGTATCCGGAAGATGCATGCGTACAGATGGAACTTCTGGGACATAACTTCTTCGTATTCTTCAATGCAGAGACCGAACAGGTCAATGTAGTGTATAAACGTAAAGGAAACACATACGGGCTTATAGAGCCTGAGTTTTGATTTCAAATCTGAAGTGGAATCGAGGTTGTTGCACTTCATAAACATAGTCCCATCTCTCTTTATGAGGGGTGGGACTTACTGATTAAAGGGAAAGGACTTATGAATAACAAAAAGAATCTCAAAATGAAACCCGTAGGCAGTGAATACATGGAGCAGTACAACGCGCTTCTCCGTTATGTATTTCAGGTAACCGAACAGGAGCTGAGCTCCATAGGCTGGCAGGAGAGAGAAATTATCCGTGCAAAATTTCCGACCATGGAAAAAGCAGATGTTATTGGCTGGTTTGACAACGACACCCTGGTATCCCAGGTCGCAGTTTATCCGATGCATGCAAGAATCTTCGGGCAGACATATGCAATGGGCGGACTGACCGGTGTTGGTACGTATCCGGAATATTCGAACATGGGACTGATGCATAAGCTTCTGGAGCAGGCACTTAAGAATATGAAAGATCGCGGGCAGGATATCTGTTATCTTTATCCGTACTCGATACCGTATTACAGACGTAAGGGCTGGGAAATTATTTCCGACAAGATTTCTTATGAGATCAAAGATTATCAGCTTCCGAAGAATCATCAGGTACCTGGTGACGTACGTCGTGTGGATACCGAAGGTGAGGAACTGAAAGAAACATACAGGCGATATGCGATGCGCACACACGGTGCGATCCTTCGTGATGACCTGGCATGGAATGAATACTGGTTGTGGGATTCTGATGATATCATGGCTGCGGTATATTATAACGAGAAGAATGAGCCGGATGGTTATGTGATCTACTGGATTGCGAAGGAAGTATTCCATATCAAGGATATGATCTTTAATAACGAAGAAGCCCGGACCGGACTCTGGAACTTTGTGGCAGCGCACTTTTCCATGATCAATCAGGTAGAGGGCGATACATATACAGATGAGCCACTGGCATTCCTTCTTGAAGATGCAAGCATAAAAGAAGTCATTTCCCCATATTATATGGGCAGGATCGTTGATTTTGTATCTTTTATTGAGAAGTATCCGTTTAAGCCAAGCGTGCTTGACCGCGAATGGAAATTCCGTCTGATCGATCCGATCATGGAATGTAACCAGGGGAATTTCCATCTGACAATCTCAAGAGACGGTCATGGACAGGTCATGCGGATCATGGAAAAATGTGAAGATACGATCAATATCCAGACAATGACCACGATGCTGATGGGATATAAACGTCCGGAATATCTGGCTAAGATTGGCCGGATCAAAGCTTCCGAATGGACGATCGATATGCTGGAGGATGCGATCGAGCAGCAGACCCCGTATATTTCAGATTATTTCTAAAATCTTTTGTGGATGCCTTGACATGTTATAAAACATGTGTTATATTACAAATAGAACAAAGATGAGGGTAAGGGATGCGGGAAGAAATGACCGCATCTTCTTTTGCTTTATAGTAAATTACTCCGTAATGTTCCAATAAAGCAAAGAACGCTCCGCGAGGATGCGACTCTATACAAATATAACCGGAGGTGGCATTATGGCTAAGAGAGATTATTATGAGGTCCTTGGAGTCGGAAGAAATGCCGATGCAAAGACGATTAAGAGCGCATACAGAAAGCTTGCGAAGAAGTATCATCCGGATATGAATCCGGGAGATAAACAGGCAGAGCAGAAATTTAAAGAAGTTACAGAAGCCTATAACGTATTAAGCGATACAGAAAAAAAGAAATTATATGACCAGTACGGATTTGCGGCATTTGAAGAAGGTGGTAATCCGTATGGAGCCGGCGGAGCAAACAGCGACGGTTTCCATGGTGGCTTTGGCGGATTTGGAGGCCAGGGCGGAAACAGCTATCGGGAATACCATTTCGAAAATGGAAACATGGGTGACATGGGAGATATCTTTGGAGATATTTTCGGAAATATGTTCCATGGCCAGAGCAGCAGTCAGGGATTCCACGGTCAAAGCGGCTTTGGTGGTTTCGGAGGCAGCGGATTTGGTTCGAATGCACAGATGAAAGGCAGCGATCTGCAGTCAGAAGTAAGTATCAGTTTTGAGGATGCGGCATTTGGCTGCGATAAGATGATCCGTCTTTCTGATGCGAATGGAAACGAAACACAGACCCTGCAGGTACATGTGCCGGCTGGTATTGAAGATGGAAAGAGCATCCGTCTGAAAGGAAAAGGTCATCTGGGATACAACGGAGGAGCCGCCGGTGATCTGCTGCTGAAAGTAAATATTCAGCCGAAAGCCGGATATGAGCGAAAAGGAATGGACGTCTACACAACGACTGAGATTCCATTTACAACAGCAGTATTTGGCGGAGAAGCGAAGGTTTCCACGCTGTATGGTGATGTGATCTGCCGAATCCCGGAGGGCGCACAGACCGGCAGAAAGATCCGTCTGAGAGGTAAGGGCATTGTTTCCATGAAAAATCCGTCTGTTCATGGTGATCAGTATGTGACGATCCGGATCCAGGTTCCGCAGAATTTAAGCTCGGAGGCAAAAACAAAATTAAGAGAATTCCAACAGGTCTGCAAGAATGACGAACGGAAAAGAAGAGGAAGCGTAGCATAAAGACGCTTCCTTTTTTAAATTAAACTAAAACAACTATGAAATTTTTGTAAAACCGGGCATTTTCGGCATTTTGTGCATTGATTATTTGGTAAGATAGGGATATCATAAGCTACAGTAAATCTGAGGATCCAATAACAGTCGAAAGGATGGAAAGGTGATATTTTGAATTATCTGAAGCAATCAAAGCATTTATGGGTCATACCTGCATATGGAATCTTTTATATGATCTCTTTTATGCTGATGGAGCAGAGCGATGTAAAAATACATATTATTCATTCGTTAGCAGATGACAAGATTCCGTTTTGCCCGTATTTTATCATTCCATACGTACTCTGGTACTTTTTCCTGATCGGTACGGTGATCTATTTTGCGGTATCCTGTCCGAGTAAAAAAGAATATTACCAGTATCTTGGAACACTTGGTGTCGGTATGACACTGTTTCTGCTGATCTCCTATGTATATCCGAACGGACAGCAGTTAAGACCGGATCTCAGCAATGCCGGTAATGGCATATTTATCAGTGTGGTCCGTTTCTTATATAAGATCGATACACCGACGAATATCTTCCCAAGCATGCATGTGTTTAATGCAACAGCAAGCTGTATCGCATTGTATCAGAATGAACGCTGCAGGAAGAATAAAGTATTTACCGTAAGTCAGATTGTGCTTACAGTATCTATTGTATTGTCTACGATGTTCCTGAAACAGCACAGCGTAGAAGATGTCATGACAGCACTGATCTTAAATATCCTGTGTTATCAGCTGTTTTATAAAGTGATTCCTGCAAGACAGAAGAGACTGTCTGAGGTGCTTACATGTAAGGAAATCTGTACGGTTCCGAATCTTCTCAGTGCACTTCGACTTTGTCTTGCCATCGTATTTCTTGGAATTTTTGAGAGATACGGAGTAGGAGAATATCGTACCGTTCTTGCACTGAGCATCGTTGCGGCAGCGGCTACGGATGTACTGGATGGCCAGATCGCAAGATCGTTTGACAGTGTCAGCCGGGTTGGCCGTATCCTGGATCCTGTGGCAGATAAAGCCATGCAGGGGGTCATGCTTGCCTATCTGGTTTCGAGATATCCGCTTGCAAAGCTGGTACTGATTCTGTTTGTGATAAAAGAATGCTACATGACAGTCACCGGATGGAAAGTCCTGATGGAGACGAAAGAAACGATCGAAGTACAGTGGCATGGAAAGCTTAATACAGTTGTTACCTATGTAGTGGTACTGAACCTGCTGGTAGGTCCGAGAATTCCGTATTCTACATGTAATGTTCTGATCGGGGCATGCGCAGTCTGCATGGCAATGTCCTTTGGCATGTATGCAACGCAGTTCCGAGAGATGCTGGAGCGTCAGAACGGAAGTTACCGTCGGAAGATGCAGGGCGGTTTCAGTCGGTAGACATCACAGAATCAATTTCCTGAAGAAGAGTTTCGCGTTCTTCCTGGAATTTCAGCTTTTTATTAAAACGAAAATATTCTTCACATCCAAAATTCCGTATAAAGGATACGGCATTCGGGTTATGACTGAGATCAGAGATCAGGAAGATGATTTCCGGTCCCTCACCAAAGGCTTTTTCTGCGAAGGAGAAGCCTTTTTTTAATGCAAGAGAAGTCTCGGTGGCAGCCTGTTGGCGCACTTTTGCAGTATCATTCATAGCCTGAGCAAGAATTTCGATAATGTCCTGCGGGTCAGAAATTCGGTTTTTCTGTACCTCGGAGAGACAGTGTTCCAGAACCTTTGCGATACGTTCATTCCGGTCGGCTTCCGTATCATTAAGTAAATGATTTTCCTGTTTGATTTTTACAGAATTCCGATATTGTTCAGCAAAATCAGCCAGAGAATTCCCCTGGAGAAGAG
>CAVBPN010000234.1:8861-11576 GCA_963597235.1 bacterium | reverse complement strand
GAGCGAGCTTTGCCTGTTTAAGTGTATCCTGCAGAGCGACTGCAAAAAGATCTTCTTCGTGAAAGTTCAGAAAACAGGTATTCAATCCGTCCAGAAGAAGATCGGCAACAGTCAGACGTTCATCAGACGGAGCTTTTGATGCCAGTGTGCAGAGAGACTGTATATCTGATTCTTCAAGGGAGCCGGAAAGCAGTTCTGCGATGCGGTAGTCCTGATGATATTTTGCATAGAGCTGGTAATAAGCGGCAAAATTTCGCGCAATATCTTCATCCTGCAGATACTGACGGATCAGATTTTCGTCCGGAGTAAATGCCATTTCCTCATATCCATACAGGATCGAAGACAGATCTTCCCATCCACGTGCAGTGACAAAACAGGTCCGGTCTGCGGTGTTTTCAATATGATAAAAATGTTCTTTTTTCAGACTCAGATAAGAGAGAACGGAAGGATGCAGCCCTTTTGCGCGGGCATATTCTTTCCATACATCAAGGTCCGGGTCTACATCAATCCGCTTTACACGGTCCAAGGTAACAATATCGAATTCCCGGGCGGATTTATTATATTCCACCGGGTTTCCGGCGGCAACGATCACCCATCCTGACGGAACCGGATGCGTGCCGAAGGTTTTATTCTGGAGAAACTGCAGCATGGTAGGAACCAGCGTTTCAGATACACAGTTGATCTCATCGATAAAAAGAATGCCCTCTTTACAGCCGGTCTGTTCAATCTTTTCGTAGACAGAAGCGATGATCTCACTCATCGTATATTCCGTTACAGAATATTCTTTTCCCTGGAAGTTCTTTTTCACGATGACAGGGAGTCCGACGGCACTCTGACGGGTATGGTGAGTGATCGTATAAGAGACAAGACCAATGCCACATTCACTGGCGGACTGTTCCATGATTGCAGTCTTTCCGATACCCGGAGGCCCGATCAGAAGAATCGGACGCTGACGGACAGCCGGCATGAGATAGCGCCCCTTAGCGTCTTTTCTTGTATAAATCTGTATTGTATGAAGAAGTTCCTGTTTTGCTTCTTTGACATTCATAAGAAATTATAACGTCCTTTCTGTGTCACTGTTTTTCATCCATGTACAGCTTATATGCCCAGACAGGGACCTTCTGGTGAAGGTCCTTTTCACGATAAAAGATAAAGGCAGTCTGGTAATCAGTCGGTTTCTCTGGATAAATGCCATCACCGTCAGTAAAATATAAAAGCCCTTTCAGATTACGGAGAGCTCCGGTAGAACGCAGCTTTTCCACATATTCAAATACGGGACGGAAGTCTGTGCCACCGCGCCCGTGGATAACAAGATGTTTCAGATAATCCTTCCAGTCATCTTCACAGGTGACATGTATGACATTTTGGATAAAACTGTCACACTGGATGACATAGAGATTCATTTTACGGAAAAAATTCTCATGATTACTGAGAATACCATAGGTTTCTTCCATGAAGCGTCGTACGGTATCAGCGGAGCAGGAACCGGAAGTATCAAGAGCAATCACAAGCTCTTCCATCCGGTTCATTTCCTGATATTCCAGATGCTCGATCAGAGGCATGTTTCCGTAGTGTTCCAGTCCGTAGACATAAGGAATGTAGTCAAAACTTTCTGTATCAGTATGAAGTTCCTCGCGGCGAACGGCAAAACGTTTCAGAAAACGATGAAAATCGTATCGATGTTTTTCACGGAGCATGATTTCTTCAGTCTGGTTTCCGGGAGCACTTCCTATGCCGTCGGAGCCATAAAGACCTGATCCGCCGGAGCCCCGGCTGTTATTCCAGAGATTTTTCATCTCTTCAAGAAGAGCCTGTTTATTTGCTTTTTTCCAGAATCGGTGGTCATCTGTAAAGTCCCGGTCAATGGATTCTGAGGAAGAAAACTTTGGAATCTGAGCCTTCGTATGTGGGGAATCTGTGTGCAGGGAGCTTTTTTGATGTGCACGGAGAAGCTCCTGACAGATCGCAGCCGGGCGGTATTCTTTCTGTTCTTTATGAATCAGGCGACAGACAGCAAGATCGCAGGCCTGCTTCCATAACAGTGAGTCAGAGTGTATATCAGCAGGCATTTCCAGGATCAGGTGCAGGAACAGGCAATGATACAGCATGTGCAGAAGCAGAGTTTCGAGGGAGTCCGGGTCGTTCTGAAAACATTTTATCAGAAAATCCGGGCAGAAATAAATCGTACTGCCATCGGTACCGACAGTCGCAGTCTCGTCAGATTCCTGAAAAGAAAAATTCCACAGAAGTCCACGAAAAAAAGGATATTTGATTGAAAGCTGATCTCGTGTAAGATCCCAGATCCGCTGATAAAGCGAGGCAGGATCCGGCGAAAATGTCTGGCTCATAAGAATCTCCGTTTCAGGTAATGATATAAAATTACGACGATTACATCCGGGAAGGTCTGGCAGTATATGGAAATATTCTGTATTACAGTGTAAATTCACGGTCATGAAATCCGAAATGTTTCTGTTTAAATTCGAGGAGAAAAGCAAGAATTTCTTCCTGTTTGTGCTGCACCGCATCATCAATAAAGGTATCAAGTGCGGATTCGGTCACAGAAGCAAAGCGGCAGAGTTCCTGAATCCGAGAAAGGTCGCCCTGAGAGATAAGCTCCTGCATGGCAGGACGAAAACGCAGGGACAGATAACGCTGATATTTTTCTTTCCATGCAGGATCCGAAATTTCGGTAAAACGCTGTAATGCAATGGTAAG
>CAVBPN010000234.1:0-8851 GCA_963597235.1 bacterium | reverse complement strand
AAGACGGAGAGATTCCTGTCCGCTGGATTCAAATTTTTCCTCAAAGTTGTTCATGTGGAATGCTCCTCTCGAAATCAGTAAATAATTATTTTAAGGCAGTAACATTACTAATTTCAGTGTATCATTTCGGCGGGAGTTGTCAATGGAAAAGAAATAAGGTATAATTGCCGTAGCTATAGTTGCTGTAAACGGAGTGAGCAGCAAATTCTAAAGATAATGATAATGGAGGAAATTATGGAGAACGTATTTATTATGGACCATCCGCTGATCCAGCACAAAATTTCTATGCTTCGAAACAAAAATACAGGAACAAATGAGTTCCGTAAACTGATCGAGGAGATTGCAGTTCTTATGGGATATGAAGCACTGAGAGATCTTCCGCTGGAAGACGTGGAAATTGAGACTCCTATTGAAAAGTGTAAATCCCCAATGATCGCAGGAAAGAAACTGGCAGTTGTTCCGGTACTTCGAGCTGGTCTTGGTATGGTAAACGGTATCACTACTCTGGTTCCGTCTGCAAAGATCGGTCATATCGGACTTTACAGAGATCCGGTAACACATGAACCGCACGAGTATTACTGTAAACTGCCGGATCCGATCGAGCAGAGACTGATCGTGCTCACAGACCCGATGCTTGCTACAGGCGGATCTGCGGTAGATGCTGTCAGAATGATCAAACAGCACGGTGGAAAGAACATTAAATGTATGTTTGTTATCGCAGCACCGGAAGGTCTGGAAAGACTTCATAAAGAACATCCGGATGTACAGATCTATGTAGGACATCTGGATCGTGAACTGAACGAAAATGCTTACATCTGCCCGGGACTTGGCGATGCAGGTGACCGTATTTTCGGAACTATCTAAGCAGAAAAAAATTTTCAATCTAACAGATATCGGAGAAACAGAGAGCAATGATGAAAGAAGAACTGGCACTGGAAGTGATCGACCGACTGAAAAAAGAATATCCGGATGCAGGCTGTACGCTGGATTATGACCAGGCATGGAAACTGCTTGTGAGTGTGCGTCTGGCAGCACAGTGTACGGATGCGAGGGTAAATGTTGTTGTAGAAGATCTCTATGCGAAGTATCCGGATGTGGCGTCACTGGCGGCAGCAGAACCGGAGGAGATCGAAGCAATCGTTCGTCCATGCGGGCTTGGTAAGAGTAAGGCTCGCGATATCAGTGCATGCATGAGAATCCTTCATGAGCAGTATGCGGACAATATTCCGACAACGTTCGAAGAGCTTCTGAAACTTCCGGGAGTGGGACGAAAGAGTGCCAATCTGATCATGGGAGATGTTTTCAGGAAGCCGGCAATCGTTACGGATACGCATTGCATCCGCCTGTGTAACCGTATCGGACTTGTGGATGGAATCAAGGAGCCGAAGAAGGTGGAAATGGCTTTATGGAAGATCATTCCACCGGAAGAGGGCAGTGATTTCTGCCATCGTCTTGTGTATCACGGACGGGAGGTCTGCACGGCCAGAACGAAGCCATACTGCGACCGATGCTGTCTGGAAGATATCTGTGCGAAGGCTGGAGTGTGAGAGTGCAGGGCACGAAACAATCCGCAGGTATCATAATAATCTAATATTTATCCAGCTCCTCAGATATGGGGAGCTGATTCTTTAAGAAAAGGAGCAGGAGCTATGAAATATGCAATTATCGGTGCCGGGGGAACCGGCGGAAGTCTTGGCTTTTTTATGACTAAAGCAGGGAAAGACGTTACGTTGATCGCCAGAGGAAAACATCTTGAAATGATGAAAAAGAACGGCCTCGGAATGGAGCGTCTGTGGGATCATGAGAGAGAAATGATTCCTGTAAAAGCGTGCACGGCAGAAGAATACAGCGAAACCCCGGATGTGATCCTGGTATGTGTAAAAGGTTATTCTATGGAAGAAACAGTTCCGGTGATCCGCAGGATCGCAGGGAAAGATACCGTAGTCATTCCGATTTTGAATATTTATGGAACCGGCGGGAAACTTCAAAAAGAATTCCCGGAGCTGACAGTGCCGGATGGCTGCATTTATGTTTCGGCAAATATTCTGGAGCCAGGTGTAATCCTGAGACATGGAAAGATTCTTCGTGTTGTCTTCGGAGCAAGAAAACCGGAAGAAGAGACAGAAAAAATGCGTGAGATCGCAAAAGATATGGCATGCGAAAATGTTGAGGTGATCCTTTCAGAGGATATCCGCAGAGATGCAATGGTAAAATTCTCCTATGTATCCCCGATCGGGGTAGCAGGACTTTACTATAATGCATCCGCAGGAGATTTCCAGAAAGAGGGAGAAGCGCGAGAAATGTTCAAGGCTCTGATCAGAGAGATCGTAGACCTTTCTCATACAATGGGAATTGAATTTCAGGAAGATCTGGTTGAGCGAAATCTGAATATCGTAGCACCTCTTGAACCGGAGGCAACGACCTCCATGCAGCGTGATGTCTATGCAGGAAAGAAATCCGAAATCGACGGACTTGTGTATGAGATCGTACGCCTCGGAAAAGAATATGGTGTGCCGGTTCCGGAATACGAGAAAGCAGCAGCGAAATTCCATGAAGAGGGACTGGAATAAGAATTCAGCACAGGAAGTGTAAAAATGCGGAAAATGAAACGGGTAGAGGATTCACGTACAGAAAATACGTATCTGATCATGAACAAGCATATAAACAGTTATGGCCGGTTGTTCGGTGGTGTGCTGATGCAGTGGATTGATGAGATGGCGGGTATCGTGGCACATCGTCATGCAGGGACGATCGTTACGACAGCGTGTGTGGATAATCTGAATTTTAAGGCAGGCGCATATCTGGGCGACACGGTTGTTCTGATTGGAAAGATGACTTATGTAGGAAGAACTTCCATGGAAGTCCGCATCGATACGTATGTAGAAGATACGGATGGAACCCGCAGGATGATCAACCGGGCATATGAAGTCATGGTGGCATTGGATGAAAACGATCATAAAGTTGAAGTGCCGGGACTGATCGTAGAGACAGAATCAGAAAAGGCAGAGTGGATTGGCGGCGAGAAACGCTATGCTTTACGAAAAGAACGCCGTAAAGAAGGATATTAAGAAATTTGGTTATTAAGAAATCAGGGACAGGCTCTCAGGAGCCTGTTTTCTGCATGTATATAGATATAAAAAGACATGGGAGAAACTGTAATGGCTAAGAAAATCGGAATTATATCAGATACGCACGGCCTTTTAAGACCGGAAGTAATTGAGATTTTGAAAGACTGCGACTGCATTCTTCATGCAGGGGATGTTGACCGTCCGGAACTTCTGGATCAGCTCCGGTATCTGGGAAACCTTTATGTTGTGCGCGGAAATAATGACGGGGACTGGGCGAAAAATCTTTCCCTCACATTGCGTTTTAAAATAGAAGGAATTGAGTTTTTTATGACTCATAATAAAAAAGATGTGGCATGGGATCTTGGAACAGCACAGGTTGTTATTTTCGGACACAGTCATCATTATTTTGAAGAAATGATCGACGGACGGCTGTGGCTGAACCCGGGAAGCTGTGGCAGAAGCCGTTTTGGCGGGGATGTTACGATGGCAGTGATGGAAATTGAAGACGGGCACTGGAAAATCAATAAAATCCTTTTTACTGAATAAAAAGCGAACATATATTTGCTTTTTAATAGTTCGTCCCGTTTTATCGGACATAAAATATGAGATACTCTCAATATAAGAAACGAACGTTCGGAAAATATGTTCGATATTAAGGGAGGAAACCAGAATGGTCAACACAGCAAATGCAGAAGGAAGAGTTTACAGAGCAGAGAAAGGTCAGAGAAAGAAGAACCGCAGGAAATTTTCTAATATTATGGCAATGGTCCTTGGTGCGATCGTTACGATTGAGATTATGATCATGGGAGCGATGATCCTGAAGTTGGATTTTCATTCTGCGGACAGGATTGCCCTTGCCCTTGGATTTATGGTATTATATTCAGGTGTAGTCATAGCATTGGCAGATAAGTAATATAAGGGAGAAAATAATGCCGAAATCTTTTAATCAGAAACTGAAAATTCTATATTTGATGAAGGCATTGGAAGAGAAAACAGACAGGGAACATCCGATGTCCGTGGCAGAACTCATACAGTATCTGAATGGATATGGGATCAGTGTAGAGCGTAAGGCAATCTATGATGATATAGAGACACTGCGGATCTTTGGGATGCATATTGAGAACCGCAGGGAACGCCCTTCGGGATACTATCTTGCGGACCGGAAATTTGAACTTCCGGAGCTGAAGATCTTAATGGATGCTGTACAGTCTTCGAGATTTCTTACCCAGAATCAGTCCAGGGAACTCCTGCGTAAATTAGAAAGTCTGACCAGTGCCGGTGAGGCGAGGAAACTCCAGCACCAGGCCTGTACCGTTCCGGGGGTAAAGTCGCCGAATGGTGAGGTTTATAAGAGCATAGAGGGGATTTATACCGCTATCGCAGATAAATGTCAGATCAGTTTTCAGTATTATGAGTGGGATTTTACTAAGAAGCTGAAGAAGAAACGTGGTGGAGAACTCTACAGGGTGAGCCCGTGGAACCTGATCTGGAAGAATGAAAACTATTATCTGATCGGTCTGGATGAAAAGAATGGAATCGTTAAGCATTATCGTGTTGACAAGATTAAACATATAAATATCGAAAAGAACAGGCGAAATGGAGAGAGTATTTTTCAGAAATTTGATATGGAGAAATTCTCGGCCGGTACATTTGGGATGTTTGGAGGAAAAGAGACCTCTGTCCGGATGGAATTTGAGAACCGTTTTGTCGGTGTAGTCCTGGATCGTTTCGGGCAGGATGTTATGCTCATTCCCCGGGATGAAGAGCATTTTTCAATGCAGGTACGGATCAGTGTCAGCCCGAAGTTCTTTGGCTGGCTGGCCAGTCTTGGAACTGGTGCGGTGATCGTGTCGCCGGAGAATGTTCGCAGAGAGTACATATTATTTATGAAAAAAACTCTGATGAATTATGGAGAAGAATAGAATATGACCGTTAAATCAAGACTTTTGGAAATTCTGGAGAAACAGAAGGGTGAGACACTTTCAGGAGAAAAACTTGCCGAGGAGCTTCACTGTACCAGAGCAGCCATCTGGAAAGCCGTGAAATCTCTGAGGGAAGAGGGATACATGATAGAGGCGGGACCGAATAAAGGCTATATGCTGGTGAAAGCGAATGATCGGCTTTCTGTTGAAGCAATACGGCCTTTTTTGTCATTTCCGGACGTTTATATAAAAGTTTACCAGGAAGTGGATTCTACGAACCGTGCGGCGAAGGCGGCAGCAGTAACCGGAGAAGCCGGACATGGGAGTTTTGTTCTGGCGGGATGCCAGACGGAAGGACGTGGCAGACGGGGACGCAGCTTTTATTCACCGCAGGATGCGGGAATCTATCTGAGTGTTGTCCTGGAGCCGAAAGGCAGCCTTCAGGAGAGCCTTCTTCTGACCGCGGAAGCTGCAGCAGCTGTTTATAAGGCGGTGAAGAAGGTTACGGGAATTGCCCTGGATATTAAATGGGTGAATGACCTTTATCATAATGGAAAGAAAGTATGCGGTATCCTTACAGAAGCAGTTACAGACTTTGAGAGTGGAAATATCGAGTTTGCCGTGGTTGGAATCGGCCTGAATATTTTTGAGGTCGCAGAGGGGTATCCGGAGGCTATTAAGGGAATCGCCGGCGGTATCTATGAAAGCCGGGAGGCCGCAGGGGAACTTGACCGCAGCCGTCTGGCGGCCGAGATCGTGAATGCTCTTCTGGAAGAGACAAAAGAACTTCGTCTTCCACCGGAATATATTGAGCATAATATCGTGCCCGGAAGGGAAATATGTATCTCAGACGGAGACAAAGTCCGCAATGCAAAAGCACTGGAAATCTGTCCTGACGGACGCCTTAAAGTAGAGGAAAGTGACGGCTCTGTATCAGTATTATCCTACGGAGAAGTGTCACTTATAATAAGAAGTTATATTTAATATAATTGTGAAAAGTGCATAATTTTAGATTTCATATTTGGACAATATGGTGAGAATGGATATTGACTTTTTTTTGACGAAGCGTAAAATAGAGACATCAAACGGCAGACCGGTCATACCAATCTACGTGTGATAAGGTCGAGAGAAAAGGAGGGAGAAAGACGGGAAATTTATCAGCCACACTGGCAGAAGAGCTGGAAAGCAAGACTGCCTTTACGATACCGGTGTTTGGCGGAGTGCCGATCGCAGAGAGTGTAGTTGTCACATGGGTGATCATGGCGGTACTGTTAGTACTTTCTCTGATACTGGTTCGTAATCTCAAGGTTGAGAATCCAGGCAAAAAACAGCTTCTTCTGGAATCAGGAGTAAGTTTCCTTCAGGATTTCTTTATGGGAATTCTGGGAGAAGAAGGGAAAAGATATATCCCTTATCTGATGTCTACCGTAATTTATATTGGAATAGCCAATATCGCCGGTGTTTTTGGTTTCACACCACCTACAAAGGACATGAATGTGACCATAGCACTTTCGCTTATGAGCATTATTCTGATCGAGTACTCAGGTTTTCACAAACGAGGACTTAAAGGATTTCTGCATAGTTTCGCAGAACCGGTTCCGATCATGCTTCCAATCAATATTCTGGAACTGGCAATCAGGCCGACATCATTGTGTATGCGATTATTTGGTAATGTCCTGGGAAGTTTCGTAGTAATGAAATTGCTTGAATTTGTGTGTCCGGCAATACTTCCTATACCATTCAGCCTGTATTTTGATTTCTTTGACGGATTCATCCAGGCGTATGTATTCGTATTCTTAACATCACTGTTTATCAAGGAAGCAATCGAATAACGGTAAACAGTTATCAAATTAAAAAATATCCATTATTTTGAACTATTTTTTGTCAAACGAGGAGGAAAAAATTATGTCAACATTAGTAGCAATCGGAGCAGCAATCGCAGTTCTTACAGGTATCGGAGCTGGTATCGGTATTGGTATGGCAACATCTAAAGCGGTAGAAGCAATCGCAAGACAGCCTGAAGCAGAGAGCAAGATCAGTAAGAACCTTCTGTTAGGATGTGCACTTGCCGAAGCAACAGCTATTTACGGTTTCGTAATCGGCCTTCTGATCATCATCATGCTGGGCTAATAAAGATAGAGAGAACAAGATGACTGATAAGAGAGGCAGGTGGAACAGGTGATAAAGATTGATATCAACCTTGTCTTCACAATCATCAACCTGTTGGTTCTGTATCTTTTAATGAAGAAGTTTTTATTCGGACCGATCATAAATGTGATGGATCAGAGAAAAGCGATGATCGACCAGCAGTTTGCAGAAGCAAAGGAACGACAGGATAATGCAAAAGCACTTCAGGAACAGTATGAAGGCGCTCTGAGATCCGCAAAAGAAGAGTCCTACCAGATCATGGAACAGGCTAGAAAAGAAGCTAAAGCACAGGCCGACCATACAGTAGAAGAGACAACGGCAAAAGTAGATGCCATGCTTGCAAAAGCACAGGAAGACATCCGTATGGAACGCGAGAATGCAATGCGTCAGATGAAGGGCGATGTTGCAGAACTTGCTATGGAAGCTGCTGCTAAGATCATTGGTAAGAACAGTGGAGCAGACCAGGATTTATCCTTATATGATCAATTTATAGAAGAAGCAGGTGATCCGGATGACAGCGACCGCCGTTAATTATGCAAAAACATTGTACGAACTTTCTGTTCCGACAGAAGCCGTACAGACAACAAAAGAAATATTCCGTGAGGTTCCGGGACTGGCAGACAGTCTTGAGAATCCACTGGTGCCTTTTGAAGCGAAGAGCAGAGTGATTGACCGGGTGATTCCTGATGAAATGAAGAAGTTCATTAAGGTTGCCTGCAAACACAGAAACATAGGCCTTCTGGAAGAAATTTTTGAGGACTATGAAGAAATCTGCAGAAGAAAGCAGAACATCCTGCATGCAGTGATGCGTTATGTAACACCGCCGAAGGATGAACAGCTGAAAGGCATCAAAGCATTTTTGTGCCGGGAATTTCAGGCTGAACAGGCCGAAATAGAGATGATAGAAGACAAAAGTCTGATCGGAGGATTCATCCTCCAGGCAGACGGACGTGAATTTGACTGGAGCATGCGGGGACGTTACCGTATGCTACAACAGAAACTGACCCGGAGGTGAACACGTTGAGTGCAATCAACCCAGATGAGATTATTTCTATTCTGAAAGAAGAAATAGAAAATTATGATGAGATCAGCCAGAACCAGGAAGTGGGAACGGTTATTTCTGTAGGTGACGGAATTGCAACCGTATACGGAATTGACCATGCCATGTATGGTGAGGTTGTAGTATTTGAAAACGGACTCAAGGGAATGGTTCAGGATATCCGTACAAACAGCATGGGATGCATTCTGTTTGGTAAAGATACCGGAATCAAAGAGGGAACCAAAGTAACCAGAACCGGTAAACAGGCAGGTATTCCTGTAGGTAATGGCTTCGTAGGAAGAATCGTGAATGCCCTTGGTGCTCCGATAGATGGAAAAGGCGAAATTAAAGAAGAAGGATATCGCCCGGTAGAGAATCCGGCACCAGGAATTATCGACCGTAAATCCGTAACAGTACCGTTGGAAACAGGTATTCTTTCATTGGATTCCATGTTCCCGATCGGTCGTGGACAGCGTGAGCTTATCATTGGTGACCGACAGACAGGTAAAACTTCCCTTGCAATTGATACCATCCTGAACCAGAAGGGCAAGGATGTAATTTGTATTTATGTAGCAATCGGACAGAAAGCATCTACAGTTGCCAAGGTTGTATCCAACCTTGAGAAATATGGTGCCATGGAGTATACCACAGTATTCTCTTCAACAGCCAGTGAC
>CAVBPN010000233.1:0-3491 GCA_963597235.1 bacterium | reverse complement strand
TTGTATAAGTTTACAATAATTAATTGCCAACTTTTTGTTGAGTTGTTATAATATATGAGAATAGCTGTATTATAATAAAAAAACCAGTAATGTATTGGTGAAAATGGAGAGATGAACGATGAATTTAGGAATCATTGCACACAACAGCAAAAAAGTACTTATTGAAGATTTCTGTATCGCCTACAAGAATATCCTCGCCAAACATGAAGTCTACGCTACTGGAACCACCGGTCGTCGAATCGAAGAAGCTACAAACCTTCATGTTCATAAGTTTCTTGCCGGAAGCATTGGCGGAGACAAGCAATTCATGGAAATGGTAGAGCGTCAGGATCTTGACATGGTTATTCTTTTTTATAATCCGGTTATGATTGATCCGAAAGAACCGGATATCACAGCCATTGTTATGCGTTGTGACCAGTATAATATACCGGTTGCCACTAACATCGCAACAGCCGAACTTCTGATCCTCGGACTTGCTCGCGGCGACCTGGATTGGAGATTAAATCTGAAATGAGAGTAATAGCAGGAAAAGCCAGACGTCTTACTCTTAAGACAGTGCCTGGCATGGAAACCCGTCCTACCACGGACCGTATAAAAGAAACACTTTTTAATATTCTGCAGCCTGAAATACAGGATTGCCGCTTTCTGGATCTGTTCAGCGGCAGCGGTGGCATTGGAATCGAAGCCCTGAGCAGAGGTGCAGAATCTGCAGTCTTTGTTGAGAAAAACCCTAAGGCCTGTGCCTGCATCAGGGAGAATCTTTCATTTACAAAACTTGCCAAACATGGCAAACTGCTGAACATGGATGTTTTACAGGCTCTCCGTTCTCTTGAAGGCGGGGATGCTTTTGACTGTATTTTTATGGATCCACCGTATAATAAAGATCTGGAATGTCAGGTCCTCGAATATCTGAAAGACAGTTCTCTTGCGGATACAGATACCCTGATCGTCACAGAAGCTGATCTGCATACAGATTTTTCTTATGTAGAAGAACTTGGATATGAATTATCCCGTTCCAAAGAATACAAAACAAACAAACATATATTTTTGTATAAAAGAAAGTGAGAACACATATGGTAACAGCAGTCTATCCGGGAAGTTTCGATCCGGCGACCTATGGTCATCTGGATGTCATCCGGCGTGCGAGCGTTTCTTTTGACAGAGTTGTAGTCGGTGTTTTGCAGAATTCTGCAAAAAGTCCGTTGTTTTCTGTAGAAGAACGTGTTAATATATTGGAAAAGGCAACAAGGGACATCCCGAATGTGGTCATTAAACCATTTGATGGTCTTTCTGTTAATTTTGCAAGAGAGAATCATGCCCAGGTAATCGTGCGTGGTCTGCGTGCTGTTACTGATTTCGAGTATGAGCTTCAGATGGCCCAGACCAACCGTGTCCTGGCTCCGAATGTTGACACTGTATTCCTTACTACTACATTGGAGTACGCTTATGTCAGTTCCACCATTATGAAAGAAGTTGCCCGTTTCGGCGGCGATCTATCCAGTTTTGCGCCACCGGAGATCATACAGGCATTATGCGAAAAAATGCAGGAAGAGAAAGAAAAAAATAAGGAGAATATACTATGAGCAGCAGAATCGAACAGATTATTGACGAAATTGATGAATTTATAGAAAGCTGTAAATTTCAGCCATTATCCGCTACAAAGATTATTGTTAACAAAGAAGAGATTGAAGAACTTTTAAGAGAACTCCGTCTCAAAACACCTGATGAAATTAAACGTTATCAGAAAATCATCAGCAATAAAGATGCTATCCTTGAAGATGCTCAGTCAAAAGCAGATGCTATCATCGCAGATGCTCAGGCAAAAGCTCAGGAGCTCGTTACTCAGCATGAGATCATGCAGAAAGCATATGCTCAGGCAAACGATACCATTAACGCAGCAAACAAACAGGCACAGGAAATCCTTGATTCCGCTACACAGGATGCAAACAGCATTCGCTTAAGTGCTATCACTTATACAGATGACATGATGGCAAATATCGGTTCTGTCCTGAACCAGACTCTTGAGGATGCCGGTGGAAAATACAAAGGATTTATTGATTCTCTGCAGAGCTGTCTTGATGTTGTTAATCATAACCGTCAGGAACTTGCACCTCAGACAGCACAGGCTGCTGCCATGACAGGATCTTATCATGAAGATATTACCGAAACTCCGGAAGAAGACAGCCTGTTAGACGATCTGGGTGAAGAATAAAGCAACTATAACTGCTATTGTTCCGTTAAGAAGTTTTGCTGTTATATAGGGAACTAATGATAATTCTCCTGTAACAAGACTTCTTGTCTGGAATGTTATGCAGATTCCGCCGAAAGCTGTAAAAAAGAGTGCCAGCAGATATTTCGAAAAAAGATGGATTCTGGCATTCTGCAGGCGGCAAAGTCCTGTTGTCAGTTCAAGAATACCAGACACAATATATCCGGGGATATTTTTCATATTCCAGAAGCAGCTGATACAGGCTGACAGAATGGAAAACAGAAGAATATATCCACCAAGTCGGGTAATTGTTTCAAACCCATTCATAATGGAGACATCCAGGAAAGCTCCTGATGAGCTTGATACGGATGTCTTTTTTTTCTCGCTGGCAGATAGTCGAAGCATTTTATCTTTAAAAACAGCAAACCGAAAAAAAAACATAACTGCAAGATCCGACAAAAACAATACTCCCAAAATCCTGTTTACCGAAATCTGATCTCCAAGACAGATATGGCACAGATATGTACGGATAAATATCGGACTTGCATGGTTTGTGAATGTGAGAAGATAAAGTGCCTCTGACTTTCCGATCTGATGATTTTCATACAGATCGGAGGTTATTTTTGCCCCGACAGGATATCCGCAGAGTGCTCCGATCAGAACTGCATAGGCCCCCGCTGATGAAATACCAAAGACCCTGTTCCAGATTATTTCTGCCGGTTTCAGCAGCTTTTCTGTCATATCCGTCTGTATCAGAATTCCTGTCAGGATCAGAAAGGGCAGTAACGTTGGCAAAAGGATATTCAGCCACAGGTTCATACCTTCCTTTGCCGCCGCCAGTGCTTCCCTGGGACAGAGAAGCAGAAAACATATTTGTGAAATGCTGAAAATGGTAAAAAAAATCTTTTTCATAGTCCACAGCTTTTCTTTATTTATTATTTCATGCTTTTATTCTTTATCTTACGCTGCATATCAGACTGATATGTCGATAAAATAAATATACACAACAATATTTATCAGAAACAGTTTATTAGAAACAATTCATTAATGGAGGAAATCAATATGAGAGTATTAGAAAACTGCGAACCAAAGCGAGTATTTTATTACTTCGAAGAAATCTGCAGAATCCCACATGGTTCCGGAAACACAAAACAAATCAGTGACTATCTGGTAAACTTCGCTAAGGAACATGGTTTTGACTATGTACAGGATGAAATGAATAATGTAGTCATTTATAAACCTGCAACACCTGGTTATGAGAATGCTCCGACTGTTATTCTGC